>JAGRNM010000121.1 GCA_020440745.1 Deltaproteobacteria bacterium | reverse complement strand
TTGTTGGGAGAGTTTTAAACTCCAATTGGTTCTGAGTTTGATTTTTTTTAAAATACTTTATTTTATTGTTTGTGAGTTGAAACTGTTTTGTGTTATAAAATAAGCGCTGCTTCTGAAGCAGCCGCTCTGAATATGATAAAAGAGGATCGTCGTTTTGAATCTTAGGCAAGTGGGGTTGAGGATTTAAAACATAAGGCGGTCCTCTTTTTTTGTTTCTTTTATATCTTTATCTTCTTTTAAAAGCTGATCCTTATTTTTTCTTAAAAAAATTTTAAAGCTTTAATTTAATCCAGACAGCTAAGTGGTCGCTTGTTTCAATTTGTTTGATGGTGCCTTGATTAAGAAGCTTTTTTGAGCTGCGGCCATGGATTTGATCAAGGAATTCTTTAGGCTCCCAAGAAGGAAAGCTGGGGAAGCTAATTGCAAAATCCTTGTTTTCTATTAAAGATAAGTGACGATCGTTTTGGTTAAAGTCTCCGGCTATGATTAAGTTTTTGCTTTGGTCTTTTTGAAGTTCTTTTTTTAAGTGTTCTATTTGTTGTTGACGATGTTGGGAGTCAAAGGCTTCTAGGTGGGCGTTATAAAGCGAAAAATCTTCTCCTTTAATTTCTAGGTTCACTTTTTGGACCACTCTTTCTAAGTAAAACCAATTGTACCAAAAAGGATTGTTGGGAGGTTTTTGCATATTAATTAATTTGGGATTTTTTAAGGGAAAACGAGAGAGGATGACTTGTCCACTTAGGATAGGACCAAAGTGTAGGCTAGGTTTCCAAGAGGGCCAGGGCAGGTAGTTTAAGTTCCAGGTGATGGCTTCAGCGCTATAGTTTAGCCCTAGGGCTTTGGCTAAAAACTTGGCTTGGTCTTGATAGTGGCTGCGACTGGCATTAAAGTCGACTTCTTGTAAAAAAACTATATCAGGACGGATGGTGATTAAGGCTTGCGCGGCTTTTTGTAGTTTTTTGTTAACTTCTGTTTGACTAAGTAGGCTTCCTTGATTGTTTTTTGTGCCTGAGGCATAGCCTAAGTTGTAAGTGACTAAAGTAAGGCTAGAGTTTTTTTTGTTTGTTTGGGTAGGGAAAGAGAATTCTTTAATCTGTTGGGAGAGAATGGGGCGTTTGGGGTTAAGAGGACTTTTGGCCCATAGGATGGCTAGCGCTATTAATGCTAAGATTAAAATAATTAAAATTAAAATAACTTTCATTGATTTATGCGATTTCATCCAATTTAGCGGCTAGGATAAAGTCGTTTTCACTTAGGCCATTAATGGCATGGGTCCAGATGGTGACGTCGACTTCTTTAAAATTAACAGCAAAGTTGGGGTGATGGCCTTCGTCTTCGGCTAGGTCAGCCATGCGGTTAACAAAGGCAATGGAGTCTAAAAAGTTTTTAAAACGATATGCTTTAAAAATTTTTTCTCCTCTAAGTTCCCAGGTGGGGATTTCTTTTAATAATTTTTTAGCTTCTTCCCGCTTTAATTTGGGCACATTGCCTTCGCAGGGTTTGCATTTTTTTTGGGTGAGTTTCATTAGATTGCCTCTTGTTGGTTTTTATAAAAAATCCCTAAGCCTACAGGAACAGCGGTTCCTCCTTGACGATAAATTTCTTTTTGCCCTGTTTTAAGATAAAATTGCGTGGAAGGCCCTCCGTCTAGATTGAGTGCTTCTTGTAGACCTAGTCCACCTTGTTTTGGGCTGTCTGCTAGGATCTGAGCTAGTTGATTGATTTCTATCGCACCGTCACTAACGATGATATAGAGTCGCCCTTGAAGGTCTAAACCTACAGCACTTTTGGAGCTTTGGTTTTCTTTGAGTTTATTTTTTTTTCCGCCTTTGACTAAGATAGGTCCCGCTTGGACTCCCTGTTGTGCAGAGCCCAGGTCAGTTTTTTTAAAGACTTTAGTGATGCTTGCTTTTTTATTTTCTATTAAAAGACTTCCCCACCAAGAAGTAGGATGAAAACGGTTTAAGACTTCTCCATCTCTTAAAACTAGACCTAAGGCTTCTTTTTTTTCATCAAAAAAGTTGGCATTAATGACGGCGATAGCTCCGCTTTTGTTTTGCATTTCTTTAACGTCAAGGTTTTTGTTTTGATAGTCTTTGGCCAAGATGGGTTTAGCAGTCCAATGTTTGAGATCTACTCTTAAAACGTGCAGGGCGGTGTTTAGTTTTTGAGGTTGCCAATAGCTAAGTTCTAAACCGGGTTTTAGGGTTTCAAATTTGAGTGCGTTGGCTTGGCAAGAGCTGACTAGTAGGCAACTAAATATTAAAATAAGAAAACTTTTAAATGTTTTATGCATTAATTTTTTTTAAATTTTTGTTATTTTAAGTTTCTATTAATCCACAGGAAGGGCCATTGTCGGATGCTTGCAATCAATAAGCAAGTCAGAAGTTAAGGTTTGATTCCTGATGGGCCAGCGATGCTTGGTAGTTAACTAAAAGTAAGAAACTTTAATTGCTTAGTTGTTTGAGGCTATTTAACCCACATTATTATATTCTCGATGTCTAAAAAGCACGCCTAACTCTTCTTCGGCTACTTTCTGGCTGGCTTTTATGTTTACTTCAGGGTGACCTACGACACTGGCTTGTACCCAGGGTATGTATTTTTTGGCTTCTTTAATAAAGTCTTTGACAGCTGGATAGGCCTCTTTACCATAACGATTGGGGCAAACTTTGATATAGGTTTCTGCGTTTTCAGCATTGAGGGAAACATTGACGGAGTCAATGAGGCCTTGAAGCTCTGGAAGAATGTTGCGCCCATGAATTAAGTTGCCAAGACCATCGGTGTCTAAGCGAACTTTTTTCCCTTTTTCATGAAGGTAGGCTGCTATTTTTTTGAGCATGTCGAGTCTTTGAGTAGGTTCACCATAGCCGCAAAAGACGACTTCGTCGTAATTTTTGCTTTCTCCTATTGCTTGAACTAGTTCTTCAAAACTTGGTTCTCCTTTTAGTTTTAGATAATGACCTTTGACTTCCCAGTCCACAAACTTTGGGCAAAAAACACAAGCTAGGGTGCAGCGGTTAGTGATGTTGAGGTAAAGGGAGTTTCTAAGTATGTAGGCTAAACTGGTTTGGGGTTTTTGTTCTCCAAACCTAAAGAGTCGTCTGGCATTTAAGGAAGTCACTCGTCCTATGTCCTCTAGGGATAGTCCTTTGAGTTCGGCAATTTTTTCGGCCACATGCTTGACGTAAGCAGGTTCGTTTCTTTTTCCTCTAAAAGGAACCGGCGTTAAAAAAGGACTGTCGGTTTCGATCATCATTTTTTCTAGAGGTAGTTTTTGAGCGGCTTCTTGTGTTTGGTCGGCTTTTTTAAAAGTAACAATGCCGGTAAAGCTAACTAAAAAATTTTCGTCCAAAACTCTTTTGCCAAATTTGTAGTCTCCAGAGAAACAATGGAAGACTCCACCTACTTCATGAGCTTTTTCTTCTTTTAGAATATTTAAGATTTCTTCGTGAGAGTCTCGGTCATGGATGATAATGGGTTTTTTTAGTTCTTTAGCTAGATGGATAAATTGGCGAAGAACTTCTTTTTGTTTATCAGCTGGACTATGGTTGTAGTGAAAGTCCAGACCAACTTCTCCAATGGCTTTGATTTTGGGGTGGCGGGCAAGGTCTTTGATGCGTTCTAAGACCGCTTCGTCTACTTCTTTAGCATCGTGGGGATGGACACCTACAGCGGCATAGATATGATCATAGGTATCAATAATATCCCAAGCGCCCTCAAAGCTTTGGGTGCCTTCGCCTGAGGCAATGTGGATGATGTTTTCCACACCAGCTTCGGTGGCTCGTTTTATAATTTCTGGAATTTCTTCTTTGGAGTAAGAAGAAAAATCAATATGGGCATGAGTATCAACGAACATCGTTGTTGTTTGTTGCTTGTTTGCTAAAGACTGACGGAAGGTGTTCTACAAACAAGCACTAAGGACTTTAAGCCTTATTTAAGGTTACTGTCAAAATATGACTTTCTTCATCATAGTTGGCTTTGTGGTCTTTAATAGGGTGGTCTAGCTGCACTTCTTTTAAAAACATAGAGGGGAAGCTATTCATCCATCCGGTTAAGCGTTTGATGTTTTCGTCTTCTATTTTGGCTTTGACGCGGATGGTTTTATCGTTCACTTGATTGATTTCGTAACTATAAGGGGGCATGTTTTCTGGCAGTCCCCATTTAAATTTTAATTTATGGTTGGGAACCTTGGAGGGCATGTCAAAACGTAAAGTATAGTGGTCGCCGTCATCAGAAAAACTGCTGGCCATGCCGTAGCGTTTCATTCTTTCCCATTGGTCTTCGGGTTGGCCGGCAACTTTTAACCAACGTTCTTCCCAATTAAGATTGTTTCCAGGGGCTGGGGCGGCTTCTTCTTTTTTGTCTTCCATGCCTTCGGGTTTGGGTGGCATGGGTAAGTTGACCAGGCTGATGGCATCTACTGGACAAACGGTGACTATTTCCCAAGGATTAAATTTGCCTTGGGGAGCTTTACTAACTGCCTTAGCCCGAGTATGGTCTTCGTTCATTTTAAAGATATCGGGAAATTCATCACAGCAGGCATCGCAGGCGATGCAGTCTTCGCTGACAAAATATTCTTCTAAAGTGGCAGTGTCGCTCATGGGTTTTTCCTTATGGCTTAAAGGGCCAGTTTATTTTGGCCTACTTATCAAGATCTTCTAAATCTTTCTTGGCTTTTTTCTAAGCCTATGACACATTGGCTGTCAATCTTCCAGAATCCATCCTTAACTTTTTTCAACTTTTTTCCCATGAGGAATTGATGGAGCTTAAGGATTATCAATTATTTATTAATGGCAAGGCCTTAAAAAAACGAGGCCTAGATCTTGCTTGCAACCCTTATAATGGTCGAGTGGTTGACGATGTGGTTTTGGTCTCAGAGAGTCTTCTTAAAGAGCCTCTGGAAGAAGAAGAAAGTACAGTGATGATTAAACTTCCTCCCCAGTCCCGCCCACCTCAATAGTTCATTTTAAGGTATTTAATATAATAGATAATATTATTTCTTGCCCCGCCGAAAAGCTTCCCATTATAGCTTTGAGCCATGAAAGTACTTGTTATTGGTTCTGGTGGTCGGGAACACGCCTTAGTGAAGGCTTTAAAGTCTTCTCCTCAAGTCAATCAAGTCTTGGTAG
>JAGRNM010000120.1 GCA_020440745.1 Deltaproteobacteria bacterium | reverse complement strand
ATTCAATCTTACGCCGAACAGGTTCGGCCATCCGGCTTTCTAAAGAGAGAATACGAAGTTTTTGCTGCATTAATTACTTTCCTTGTTAAAGTTTATCCCTTACACTCTGGCCATGAATCTACGCAAAGAACAAATTCCCCACTTAAGCCAAATAATCTTAAGCCAAGTTAAAAAACTTGAGCTTGCCCAATTTAAAGTGCCGGAGGAAAAAATTCTTCATACCATCCAGTCCGTCATCGAAAAAAACTACCAAGCAGAAGCTAAGCTTAATGAAGAAGTTGAACAAGTCATGGCCCAATACAGCACCCAAATTGAGCAAGGGGGCCTTAACGCTAGTGAGCTTTTTTTAAAAATAAAAAAAGAACTAGCCAAAAAGAAAGGTTTTGTCCTGTGAAATTAAGTGAAGACCGCATTAGCCATCTGTCCCACCTGATCTGGGACAAACTCTATAACGATGACTTGGCCGATTATCCTAACGAAGACAAGGCCTTATTAGGTATCAAACAGGCCATCGCCAAGTTTGTCCATGTGGATCAAGAGATCGATCAAAAAGTTAGACAAAAGATTCAGTCTCTTAGCCGAAAAATCGCTGAGGGATCGGACGAGTGGTCCACCCTCTATCGCCAATATTATGAAGAAGAAGCCGTAAGAAGAGCTTATTAATTGTCCTGACTTTTTCTAAAAACTTTTTCTCCTCCCACATAGACGGCCTGAAGAGGTTTTTGCTCTTGAATTAAAGAGGATAAAGTTCCTTTAGTGGGAGCTGGCAACAAGACAAAGTCCGCTGAATAAGATTTTTTTAAAAGTCCTAACTGTTGGTCTAAAGCTAAGGCCCTAGCCCCTTGAAGCGTAAAAGACTCAAGCAACCACCAAGCTACAGCTTCTTTTTCTTCATCGGGAAAAACTTGTAAAATGGAGGCCATTTCTTGCCAGGGATTGGTATTGCCTCCCCAAGCCCTACCCAAGGAAGCCCAGGCCCAGGGAGCTTTTTCTTGATAAAGTTTTGGCCAGTCTAGTTGGGCCAGGTTTAAATTAATAAAAGCTTGGGGAGAAAAAATCCTTAAAAGCTTCAAACTTTCTAAAATTTCTTGATCACTGGGACCCAAATGCAAAGCGCCAATAAGACTAGGGCCTTTTTGCAAAAAACCAATTTCTTTTAAAAAAGCCAAGGGTGTCATGCGGTGAGGAGGTGGAATCTTATCCGACCAACCTGCTTCTTTAAAAAGTATGGCGGGAATTTCTCCCATCGAGTCATAAAAAAACTCCAACTCAGCAAAACTTAAAGAAGCCTGCAAATGAAAAGGCCACTGTTGATGAAAAGCATGATCTGCTAAGAGTTTAAGCAAGTGCTTACTTAAAGTATAAGCACTAAAAGGAGCCAATCCAGGATGAAGGCGAGGATGGGCCTTGGATTCTACTTCATCTGCCAAGGCTAAAGCTTGTTCAAAGTCCTCTTGAGCTTGAGGTCTTTGGATATTTTCTACTTCTGCTAAGGCCACTATATTAAGCGGAGAATTTTCGTATTGAGAAATGGCCACTGGATAACGACAAACATCACCCAAAGTGGTCACACCTAAATCTTGAGCTTGCTCTAAACCTAAACTCACAGCCTGACGCTGATGGGTTACTTCAAGCTTAGCTTTATAACGGGAAATCTCTACTACCCAGGGAATAAAACGATAATCACCGTGATAAGCTTCCTGAAATTTAGTTTTAGAGAAGTCTTTTAAACTCAAAGAAAGATCGGTATGAGCATCAACAATCCCAGGCAAAAGGGCACTGTTAGAGTAGTCCACCACCTCAGCTTGGGAATAATCCTGCTTCATGGCTTCTAAATCACCAAGAGCTAAGATTTTTCCCTCCTCCACCACTAAAGCGCCGGGAGCAAATTGACTTTTATCAGAATTAAATAAGCAGGCAACTTGATAAAGTTTCATAAACTTCTATTAACTAGGACCAGTAGGATTCTCCAGTGTTTTTTCTAAAGCTTTAAAGGCAAATTATCGATCAAACGGGTCTCTCCAACCCGAATAGCCGCCAAGAGTCTGGCTTGTGCTTTAATTTTTGGCAAAGGCTCTAGGGTTTCAGAATCGACTACTTCTATATAATCAATCTTGATTTGTGGATCTTGTAAATCTTGTATTATTTTTTCTTTGATGACCCTAGACTCTTGTTCACCTTGTTGAACAGCCCGCACCGCCCACTGTAAACTTTGAGGAAGTTTTAAAGCAATCTGACGTTGCAAAGTATTTAAATAAGCATTGCGGCTACTCAAAGCTAAACCGTCCTTCTCCCTTAAAGTGGGCACTCCAATAATTTTAATAGGAAAATGTAAGTCTTGGGCCAAGCGCTTGATGACCTGTAATTGCTGATAGTCTTTTTCGCCAAAAACAGCAGCATGAGGCTGGCAAATTAAAAAAAGCTTAGTCACCACTGTAGCCACCCCGCGGAAATGACCTGGACGAAAAGCCCCACAAAGACCACGACTAAGTTCAGTAACCATGACCACGGTCTGATCCCCTGCAGGATAAACCTCAGAAGCTTTGGGAACAAAAAAATAATCCACTCCCCTCGCTTGGGCTAACTCTTGGTCTTTTTCTAAAGGACGAGGGTATTTTTCAAAGTCTTCTCCTGCTCCAAATTGAGTAGGATTAACAAAGACACTTAAAACTACCTTATCACCTAATTGCTTTGCTTGATCCACAAGGGCTAAATGACCTTCATGCAAAGCTCCCATGGTGGGAACCAAAATAAGCTTCTGCTTAAGACTTTTTAGCTCAAGGGCCAGACTTTGCATGTTTTGGGAAGATTCAATGATTTTCATGAAAATTTATACCTTAACTTGGTTACCTTAAGAGTTAAGTTTAATCTTAAATAAAGAATAAAAATTTTTTACTAAATTAAGTTTTTTAAAAACTATGCTCTTTGGCGGGAAATTTTCTTTTTTCTACCTCTTCGCAATAAGTGCCCACTGCTTTTTTAATCACTTCTGCCAAGTTGGCATAAGTTTTAACAAATTTAGGTATAAAATCCGTATTAAGCCCCAAAAGATCATCAATGACTAAAACCTGTCCATCGCAGTCAGGGCCAGAACCAATACCCACAGTGGGTATGTCAATAGATTGGGTAATTTCCTTAGCTAAGCTTGCTGGTATACCTTCTAAAACCAAACTATAAGCCCCTGCTTGAGCAATGGCAGAAGCATCTTTAAGAACTTGCCTAGCGGCTTTCCCCCCCTTACCCTGAATTTTATAACCACCCATCATTTTTACCCTTTGAGGTTGCAAACCCACATGACCCATGACGGGAATCCCTCGTTCGGTAAGCTTAAACACTGTCTCAGCCATTTCCTCGCCTCCCTCTAATTTCACTCCATCCACGGCTCCTTCTTTTAAAAGACGGCCTGCATTTCTAAGAGCTTCTTCCACTGAAACCTGATAAGACATAAAAGGCAAATCTCCCACCAGATGGGCACGCTTTCTACCACGATGCACACATTGACAGTGGTAAATGATTTCTTCTAAGCTGACTTCTAAAGTGTTTTCCTTGCCCTGAAAGACCATCCCCAAACTATCTCCCACCAAAAGCACTTCTATCCCAGCTTCGTCCAAAACCTTTGCTACTGTATAACTATAAGCTGTAAGCATGGTGATAGGTTTTTTACCTTTTTGGGCTTTAATTTTGGGAACCGTCATCTTCATATTTTTTTATTAATTCATTAATAATATTTAAAAAATTATTTTGAACTAATACTCACATAATGTTTTTTTAATTTGTTATTAGCCATGGCTAAAATTTCTTTAAGCAAAAATTGATAATCCAAGTCTTGCTCTAAAATATCCATCTCTGTGCAATTAACTGTTAAAACAGGGGCTTCATCGTAATGAAAGAAAAATTGATTATAAGCTTCTGAAAGATCCTGAATATAATTGCCAGAAATGGATTTTTCGTAATCCAAACCACGTTTTTTAATACGTTTACGCAAAGTCTCGTGACTGGCTTGTAAAAAAATCACTAAGTCAGGCTTAGGCAAAGCCGCATCCAAAAGCTTATAGAGATTTTGATAAAGCTCCCATTCTTCTTCACTTAGATTAAGTTCGGCAAAGATTTTATCCTTAGCAAACAAATAGTCACTAACCGTAACTTGCTGAAAAAGATCTTGCTGCAAGATAGACTTTTGTTGACGATAACGGGAGAGTAAAAAGAAAACCTGTACTTGAAAAGCGTGGGCTTCTTGGTTTTCATAAAACAAAGGTAAAAAAGGATTTTCCTCAGCTTCTTCTAAAACAAGCCTGGCATTAAACTCTTGGGACAAACGATGGGACAAAGTTGTCTTGCCTGCTCCAATAGGACCTTCAATAGCAATGTAACGAAAGGGGATCATGTTGGCTCTTTAATATATTATTTAAATGGATTCATTGATTTTTAATAGTTGTGCCCACTGAGTTACGGACAATTCCTCTGCCCTAGCCTGAGGACTTGCCCCTACTTTTTCTAACAAGGCTTCTATCTCTTCTGCCGACTTTTCTTTAAAAAAAGCACGCAAATTTTGCCTAAGCATTTTTCTTCTTTTCCCAAAAGCACTCCTAAGAAGTTGTTCTAAAGCAGGCAAAGCCCCTTTAGGCAAGGGGAGATCGGACTTTTTAATAATTTTTAAGACTCCACTGTCTACTTGAGGAGGGGGATAAAAGGCCTGAGGACTTACTTCCCTAATCCAAGTTAGATCAGCCAAAACCTGTACCCAAACACTTAAACTGCCATAATCCTTAGACCTAGGCTTGGCTAAAAGCCTCATGGCTACTTCTTTTTGAAACATCAAAACCATCACCGTACCTGGAGGCACTTGTTCTAAAAGTTTTAGTAAAATTGCCACCGAGCTTTCATAAGGTAAGTTAGAGAGGACCTTAAAGTCTTGACCTAAATATTCTAGAACTTGTCCAAAGTCTAAGTGTAAAAAATCTTCATGACAGATTTTAATGTTAGGCTCTTGTAGCTCTTCCCTTAAAAAATTTACCCAACGGATGTCTTTTTCTACCACCAAAAATTTAGCCACCTGTTTTGCCAAAGGTAAGGTCATCGCACCTGAGCCTGGACCTATTTCTAAAACTTTATCTCCAGCTTTTAAATCTAAGGC
>JAGRNM010000011.1 GCA_020440745.1 Deltaproteobacteria bacterium | reverse complement strand
TTGTGCTCTTAGCCCTTGGTGGAGAACGCTCTCAAATTGAAGGTTCTATTAAATATGTAACGCTTAATTTAATTTCTAGCGCCATTTTTTTAAGTGCTATTGGCTTCACCTATGCTATGACCGGCGCTCTTAATTTAGCTAGGCTGGCAGAGCTTATTCCCCATTTAAGTCTAGAACAAAAAAGCCTGCTGGCTGTTTTATATTTAACTGCCTTTGGTATTAAAGCGGGGCTCTTTCCTTTATTCTTTTGGCTGCCCGCTTCTTATCATACACCCCCAGCCTCCGTCAGTGCTATCTTTGCTGGTTTATTAACCAAAGTGGGCGTCTATACTTTAATTCGATTTTTCACCCTACTTTTTAACGACCTTGTCTTTTTTGATCACGTGCTGTTGATCTTGGCTTGCCTTACCATGTTGACCGGTGTGTTGGGTGCCGCAAGTCAAATGGAGTTTCGCCGGATCTTATCTTTTCATATTATCAGTCAGATTGGTTATATGGTTTTAGGTCTAAGTTTAAAAACACCCTTAGCACTCTTAAGTAGCGTTTTTTATATCACCCATCATATTTTGGTTAAAACTAATCTCTTTCTTGTAAGCGGACTTAGCCATCGCTTGACTGGCCACTATGACTTAAGACGCTTGGGCGGTCTTTATCGGCGCTATCCTATTTTAAGTCTTTGTTTTGCTATTAGCGCCTTTTCCTTGGGAGGTTTGCCTCCTTTAAGTGGATTTTTTGCTAAGGTTTTAGTGATTCAAGCTGCTTTAGAAACACATCATTATTGGGCAGCTGGGCTGGCTCTTTTTGTGGGTTTTTTAACTCTTTATTCTATGACCAAAATTTGGAGCAAAGGTTTTTGGGAAAAAGGACAAGACTTTCAAGAAGAAACCCTATCCACCCAACTCACGCCTCCCACCCCTGGAGAACGTCGTTGGATGCTTTTGCCTATGATTACCTTATCCTTACTAACTTTAAGTTTGGGACTAGGAGCTAGCAAACTCTATGATTACAGCCAAAAAGTAGCCGAAGATTTAAAAAACCCTCAAAGCTATATTCAATTAGTTTTGTATCAAAACCAATCTAACGGAACAAAAACTAACCTTCAGGAGGAATAAAGCAAGGAATGGCCATCTTAGTCCAAAATTTGATTTTAGCTATAGCCTTTGGTGCTCTCATGGGCGACTGGAGTTGGGGACATCTATCTTTTGGTTTTCTTTTGGGTTATATCATTCTTAAATTTACTCACCGCGATGAGGAAGGTCCTCGTTACTTTAGTAAACTTTGGTCTTTGTTAGAACTCAGCGTATTTTTCTTTAAAGAATTATTCTCAGCTAGTTTTCGTGTAGCTTATGACGTTGTCACCCCAACCCACCATATGAAGCCTGCTATTATTCAATACCCTCTCAAAGCAGAAAGCGGTTTAGAAATTACTCTTTTGGCCAACTTAATTAGTCTAACACCGGGCACTTTATCTTTAGATGTTAGGCCTAATCAAAAACTATTATTTATCCATACCATGTACTTAACAAAGCCAGAAGATTTAATTAAAGAAATTGCCGAAGGATTTGAACGTCGCGTCATTAAGTTATTAAGGTAAATGATTATGAATTTTTTAGAAATCAGTTTTAAAGTTAGTTTTGTTCTTATTGCCTTAGCCTTTGTTTTAACAGTCATTCGTCTTTTAAAAGGACCTAGCTTACCTGACCGTGTGGTTGCTTTAGACTCTATGAGTTATTTAGCCCTTAGTTTAATGGTAACTTATAGCATGTATAGTGGACAAGAAGTCCTGTTAGATCCCGCTATTGCACTGGCTTTGATTGCTTTTTTAAGCACTGTTGCTTTTGCTAAATATATTGAAAAGAAAGGAGGAAGTGATGAGTGAGTATATAACCGCAATTTTATTACTTTTAGGAAGTTTTTTCCTACTAGTGGCTGCCCTGGGAATTTTGCGTATGCCTGATGTTTTTATCCGCATGCACGCTGCTACTAAAGCTGGAACAGTAGGTGCTGGCTTAGTTTTGTTATCGGCTATTATTTATTTTTGGGAACTTAAAATCACCTTAAGAGGACTAGCTACCATTGGTTTTCTTTTATTAACCGCACCTATTGCTGCTCACATGATTGGCCGCACTGCTTATTTTATTAAAGTTCCTTTTTGGAAAAAAATGGGTGTGGATGAATTTAAAAAATATCTAGAGACTGGTTGGAAAAGAGAAAATAAACAAGTTGAGGACAATAAATGACCTCAGTTAAGATTTTTTTAAGCCTACAAGGGCTTATTTGCCCCACCGCAAAAAACTAGATAATTCTTCCTCTATCTCACTTAAACTCTCACACCTCTTAACCCCCACCACCTCCCAACTATGAAAACTCAAAACTCGTTTTCCTAATTTAAGTCCTAAAGCAATCTCACTTAAAGTACCATAGCCTCTTCCAATGGCAATTAATAGATCAGCAGCATGGGCAATAAGACTGTTGCGGGCTTGCCCTAAATTAGTAGGAATAGCGTAAGTCAGATAAGGATTGGCTTCCTTTTTATCCGGTCCCGGCAAAATACCCAAAACCACTCCTCCAGCTTTTTCACAACCACGGCTAGCTTCTTCCATAGCCCCACCACGACCTCCGCAGACCATAGACAAACCCAAAGCCCCAATAAGCTTACCTACCTCAAAGGCTTGACCGGATTCTTCTTCTGAGGCTTCACTGACTGCAATCACACCAATCAAAGCTCTAGAAGGCATCGTTGATTTTGATCCTTAAATTTAAAGAGATAAAAACAAAGATAATTTATTTTTTAGCACGACGATCTTGTGGAAACTCAAACCATGCTTCTTTAACTCGATCTTCATCATCAAAACGAATCGTTAAAGTAACCTGGCTTGGTTTTTTGACTCGTTTCCCTGGAGAATCCATTAAAATGATAGAATCCCGCAGAGGATTTTTTATTTTTAAACCCCACAAACCATCGTATTTCCAAATCTCGTCACCAGAGACATTATCACGACTTATAATATTAGGACCGGAAAAAAGCTTTAAGACTTTTAACATGCCTGTCCCTTGAGGAAGAGAATCCAAAATCCTACCTGCCGGCACACGCTCGTCATAACTCATCACCTCAATATCAATAGAGGACATGCTTGTTTCTGACTGGCTGGCCCTTGGGGGGATAATTTCAGCAAACAAGGGAGAAGAAAAACTAAACAAAAAAACAGCCGTAAAAGGTAAAAAAAGCTTTTTCATCAAAATACCTCCTAAAAAATTTTCCTCTTTAAAATCAGGCCGCAAGCAAGATTGACAGCCCAAATACTTAAACTGAAGCTTTTTTAGCATAATCAGCTCAAAAGCGTCTGTCAAACCCAATAAGATTTCCCCTTGCCTTCCTCAACTTAGCAGGCCTAGGCTGCCCAGGAGAGATCCCCCCACCTAGTACTTATAATTTTAAAATTTAAACCAAAAGAGCCTATGAAAGTCTTTAACCCCTACCCAAGACTCCTAAGAGTTTTAGGAAGTTTTCTTTTATTATTGGTCTTTCTTTTTAGCTCAAACACTTGGGCAGGCACCTTGAGCAATGTAGAGGTTGTCTACCATATCACTGCTCACCAAGATCCAGGGACTGGTTGTACAGACACCAACTGTGACTCTTTAAGAGAAGCTTTAGCTGCAGCGGATACCACCACAGGATTAGATGCTGTGATCTTTGATGATCCAGGGACCACAACACTTAGCTCAGGAGAAATTATTATTAATGAAAGCGTCATCATTGTGGGAGCCGATACAGGAACCACTATTATTGATGGAGCTGATAGTAACCGCCTATTTAACATTACCGAAAACCAAGTAACCTTCTTGGATCTTACACTTACCGGAGGTAATGCAGACTTTGGAGGAGCTATCCAACACCAAGGAACTGGAGCAGGAGGAGAAGACTCTCTCTCTATTGACAATGTTATTTTTAGCAGTAACCAAGCTAGCCAAGATGGAGGAGCCATCTATTTAGCTAGTGGCGATGGAGATACTATTGCAGAAATTAATAACTCTACTTTTTCTAATAACCAAGCAGGTAACGATGGAGGAGCTTTGTTTTTTAGCCCGGGCACTAGCGCATCCATTACCAATACTACCGTGGGGTCTGGTAACTCGGCTAGCGGGGAAGGTGGTGGCTTAGCCTTATCCTCTGCTGGGCTTCGTTTAGAAAACTCTACCGTCAGCGGTAATACAGCGACTACAGGAGAGGCTCTTTCTCTAGTCAATTCTGCCGCTATTTTTCGTCATATTCTTATTTTTAGCGACAATGACCTAGTGGTAGACAATGCCTCTTCAGTAGATACACAGAGTTCTATCTTAGCAGGCACCTGCGATATCACCGGCACTCTACTAAGTAACGGCTATAACCTCACCTCTAATACTAGCAATTGCACCCTTGGAGAAAGCACCGACTTAACAGAAAGCGATCTTGGTTTGGACTCAGCTGGCTTAAGCGACAATGGTGGTAGCACTTTGACCCATGCTATTTTAGAAACAAGTCCCGCAGTAGACAACGCTTTTCCCGAAGACGCAGATAACCCTATCTTTACTTCAGATCAAAGGGGAGAGACCTACGTTGATATCCCTGACCTTGGAACTACAGTGCCTGACATTGGTCCCTTTGAATACCAACCTCCTTTGATCTGTGGTAATGAGGTGATACAAACAGGAGAAACCTGTGACGATGGCAATACCGTTGATGGAGACGGTTGTTCGAGCACCTGTCAGACCGAAGAAGAAGACACCCCTAGTGGCGTTGACGTCACCCCAGGGGCTAGCTGTGCACTCAAAGCTCCGCTTCACTCTTTTTCTTACAACTTTAATACGATATTGATGATGGCACTAGGAATAGCCGCCCTCATTATTAGACAGTCTTTAGCTAAAAGATCTTAAAGTCTGTGAATTATAGATTATCCTTTAAAATAAGGATTGGTACCAGCATCGTGGTCAGTCTCGTCCACCACCGCTTGGATCATAGGAAAAATTTGCTTAATGCGTTTTTCCACACCGCCTTTAACCGTGGCGTCAATCATCGAACAACCCTGACAACCACCGCCAAAGCGTAAATAGACCTTATCATTAAGCACATTCAAAAGTTCAGCAAAGCCGCCATGCATGGCAAGACCTGGATTAATCTCGTTATCTAAGAGTTTTTGAATCTCTGGCACGATGGGATTAGACATATCCGGACCTTGGGCGGCCAAAGATTTTTTGTATTCAAAGCCCCCGCTTAAGAGCCCACCATCACTATAATCCACCGTACCTTCATGAAGCTCCTTTTGGCCAACTTCATCGACTAAGATCATATAATGATCGTGTTCCATAAAAAAATGAGTCCGCTTATCACGGAGCGGCTCCACCCCTTGAGGAAGCTTAGTTAAATCAATCGTAGTAAGCTCTAAATTTTCTCCATCCAATTTAAACAAAAGACCAAAATCATTGGCATCTTTACCTTGGATAAGTTCTTTAATTTTGTTTTTGGCAGTTTGGGTAAAATTGAGCATGAGCTTAGTCTCCTTGAATATCTATCAAAAAGCTTTAATCAAGGAGCTTTAGATTGTCGACTTAAAAAAACTTAGCTTTTAGAAAATAAGCCCGACGAAAGACTGGATCACTCACTTCTTCATGGGAGTCTACAATTAAAAGATCTAAGACTTCTTTTGCCTTTGCTTTCCATTCCTGAAACTCTTGAGCATCTTCTTTATCAGGAAAAAAACCTTTTTTTAACTGAGCTTCGATAATATCTAAACTTTTATTCAAGTCAGCTTCTCTAAGCAAGGCAGGATCATCTAAAGTTTTGCCTTTTCTTAAACGCACTCTTAAATAACTAGTTGCTACTCTTAAATGCTCTAAAGAATGAGCCCTATCTTCAATAATACTTTTATTAAAAAGTTCTAAAGTATTGGGAGGAAGTTCTTTTGCTAAGTCTTTTACGGATTTCTTAGCTCCAGGCAAAGCCTCTGATGGATCAAGGCCGTCATTGATTTTTTTCCAAACTTTAAAACCAGGATCAACCCTTTCCTGATAAAAGGCTAATATACCTTCATTAAAAAGCTTTTGCCTTTCACTAGTGGCTTGCGATTGATGGTACTGACTGAAAGCTTGGTGACTAGCTAACAAAGTACCCATGCTAGAGGCAAAGAGTTCAGTCAAAGCATCTCTAGGATGACCCAGACGATGACAAGTAGGATAAAGGCTAGACTCATCCACGACCTCAGAAACATTAAGCGCATAAAGGCGATAAAAAAACAGATCTTCAGCCATAGGTTTATGTTTGATGTGACTTTCTAAACCATAGCAATAGACCACATGAAAAAGCTCATGGGGCAGTAAAAAATCAATTTGCTTTTCAAAACTAATAAAAGAATTAAGCAGCTTAGGGCTTAAAGTAATATAATGGCCCTCGCCAGAAAACCTGCCAATATCCTCATAATCAAAACGCACCTCTTTTATAGGACGGTTTTGCAAACGATTAAGCAAAGCAGTTTTTTTAGCAATGCTAGCTGCTAAACGAAAGTCAGCCTTATCTTCCGGCAAACTAACTGTAATTGTATAAAAGCCACGAGTCGGATGAATTTTGGGAAAGACATAAGACTGTAAGGGAAGAAAGTCAGGCTGCTTCTCCGTGGGACAAGTTAAACCCTCGGTCAAACTATTAGCTCCAAAAACATTAGAGGGCTGTACCCAACCCTTTCCCCAAAGCCTTAAATACTGCCCATACAAGCCTTGCCCTTGGATAGCCAAAGCTTGAGAAGCCAAAGCTGAAGAAGAGGCTTCCTGAGTTTCTTGCACAGGTCCAGCAGCCTCAGAGCTGGCACTCATAGGATCCTTAGGCGCTTCTATAGGAAGCCTAGCCGTATTTTTTACCCGTAAACCTTCGGACAATGGGGGGAAACTCCGTTAAGGGTTTTAAAAATACTTCCTCTCAACCTTAGTCATTTGCTGTTTTTTTAAAGATTCTTACAAAAAAAATTACCCAGAACCTTGCACAATAAGATCTTTAATTATTACAAAATCTAATTATTTTTCGGTAGCTTACAGAAAAAGTTGCGTGTTTTTTAAAGACTAATAAATAAAAATTATTAGCTGGCAAAGTTCTCTAAATCATTAAGACTTTTCCAAGCTTGATCGTTTAAACTTTTGCCCAATTGCTCTAAGGCAAAGCCTAAGGGGCTTCCTTCACCACTAAAAACTAGCTCACCATAAAGCTCTAAAAGCCTACTTAAACCCCCAATATGATCTAGAGACTGGATCAAGTCCCCTTTAAGCCTCAAAAAATCTTTTCTCTTAAGCTTACCCTTAGACACAAAAAAGCTCCTTTCCTTGACGCACGAAGGCAATTTGTTTAACAAATGTGTTAACAACGAGGCATTACTGCCAATTATAAATAATGATGAACGTTTGTTACAACAAATGTTGGAATGATGTCAAATAAAAAAACTAAAATTCATCACGGTTTTCGTTTAGACGCCGGAAACGTTGAAAAACTAAGAGAGCTTCCTCAAAAGGATCCCCTTACCTACCCCTCCCAGGCTATGATCGTCGATGCTGCCCTTCATCACTTTTTTAAACTCAACAAAAGCCAACAAAAAGAAATCTTAAAAAGTTATCTGACTAGGGATTTGTAGTGCTTAATTTTTCTAAAAACTTAAGGTCTTCTAAATCCTTTGGACGGCCAGCTGCTTTTTTCATAAAGCTGAAGCACCAATAATTAAAAACTCAACTTGATGATCGTTTAACAATTTCAGGAGCTGGGAAATGTCCATGATTTTTCAAAGTCTGTAAAATATATTTAGATTTTTCAAGCATCATCTTAATGCGTTCTTCAACAGTCTTTTTTGCTAATTCTCTAAGCTCAAACTCAATTTCTTTAGCCTCATATAGACTAGTCTTCTAATTTCAAGACTCTAAAATACGCAAAAACTGATTAATTTTTTCTCGGATGGCAGCTTCTTGAATAATCTCGGTTCTACCACCACAGCGTTCCCGGATTAAATGCACTAAGACATCAAAGCGCTTGTCAGCATAGTCAAGGTCCGCCTCATTTAAGGCAGACCACTCTTTTTGAATCAGGGGTTTTAGTTTTTCCCAATGGGATTCTAGACGGTTTGGAGTATGTGCTGTCATGAACAAAGCCTCTTCAATACTTTAAGAGATTAGTCAATATTAAGCGTGAGCTTAGCGGCTTCGCTCATTTTGTCCGGTCCCCAGGGTGGATCCCAAGTGAGATCAACCTTGGCCTCGCCGACCTCGGCAATACCTGCCACCTTTTGCTCAACTTCTCCGGGTAAGCTTTCTGCCACCGGACACATGGGAGAAGTCAAGGTCATGACTAAATGGACGCTTTTAGCTTCTTCATCTACATTAATTTCGTAGATGAGACCCAAGTCGTAAATGTCCACTGGGATCTCGGGATCGTAACAAGTCTTAAGCACTGCAATCACTTGATCCTTGAGACTGGGTTTTTCATGGCTAACAGTCGGATTTTGAGTTTTTTCTGATTTGGTTTCTGTTTCCATGTTTATCCTTCCGTCTTGGCCACTTCACCCTTACCTTCTAAGGCATTTTTTAAAGTGTGCCAGGCTAAGGAAGCACACTTGACCCTAGCTGGGTATTCACAGACTCCGGCAAAAACGGCTAGTTTTCCCAGACTAGGATCGGGCTCTTCCCCCACCGAACCCGTCACCATGTGATGAAATTTTTTAAAAAGCTCTAAGGCTTCTTGTTTGGATTTTCCTTTTAAAGCCTCCGTCATCAAAGAAGCACTGGCCTTAGAGATGGCACAACCCGAACCTTGAAAACTTAAATCTTTAATTTGATCGCCTTCACTTTTGAGATACAAAGTCAGTTGATCACCACAAAGAGGATTATAACCCTCGGCTTTAGCACTAGCCCCTTCCATGGCCGAAAAATTTCTCGGATGACGGTTATGGTCTAAAATGACCTCTTGATAGAGTTCTCGTAAGTCGTCCATACTTATTTCTATTTTAAAATTTTATTAAAAACCAAAGTAACCAACGTTAAATTCCTCCCCTTGCTTACAGGGAGAAATCATTTGTTTTTATTCGTATTAAAATTTTATCCATTTTGAACTACCCAAAAACTTTCTTCGCCTTTTCTAAGGCCCTAAGCAAAGCATCAATCTCTTCCACCGTGTTATAAAAAGCAAAACTAGCCCTTGCCGTAGCAGGCAGGCCTAAACGTTTCATTAAAGGCATGGTACAATGATGGCCTGTGCGCACTGCTACACCTTCGTTATCTAATAAAGTGCCAATGTCATGGGGATGAATGTCTTTTAAAACAAAACTAATCACACTGACTTTATTTTTGGCTTCTCCAATGATCTGCAAGCCTTCAATCTCTTTTAAAGCAAGGGTCGCTTTGCTTAAAAGCTCTTCTTCATAGGCTTTAATTTTATCCAAACCCAAATGCTTTAAATATTGGATGCCATGACCCAAGCCAATGACACCTTCAATATTAGGTGTGCCGGCCTCAAACTTATGGGGTATTTCGTTATAGGTGGTTTTTTCAAAACTAACTGTCAAAATCATATCACCACCCCCTTGGTAAGGCGGCATAGAGTCTAGAATAGCTTCTTTGGCATACAAAACACCAACACCACTGGGAGAAAAAACTTTGTGACTGCTAAAGACATAAAAATCCGCGTCCAAATCCTGCACATCTACTGATTGGTGAGCTACTGCTTGAGCTCCATCAATTAATACGGGGATACCCAAGGCATGGGCTTTTTTAATGCAGTCTTTTACAGGATTAATCGTGCCTAAGGTATTGGAAATATGAACCAAAGAAAGTAACTTAGTTTTTTTGCTCAATAGTTTTTCAAAAGCCTCTAAGTCTAGCTCGCCTTGATCGGTAATAGGAATCACCTTAAGCTCAATGCCAATTTGCTCTCTTAAAAGCTGCCAAGGCACAATATTGGCATGGTGTTCCATATGACTGATGAGGACTTCGTCACCGGCTTTTAAAAATTTTTTTCCCCAACTTTGAGAGACTAAATTAATGGCCTCTGTCGCCCCTCTGACAAAGACAATTTCTTTTTCACTTTTGGCATTTAAAAAATGGGCGACTTCATTGCGGGCGCTTTCGTAAGCAATGGTAGCCCGCTCACTTAAAGTGTGCACTCCTCGATGGATGTTAGAATAATCTTTTTCATAAAAATCTTTAACCGCTTGAATAACAGCACGGGGCTTTTGGGTGCTAGCTGCATTGTCCAAGTAGACCAAAGGCTTGCCTCGTATGGCTTGATGAAGCACAGGAAAATCCTGCCGAATAGCCTCAATATCCAAAGCTGGCCTGACTAATTGTAAGTTCTGTTTGGACTTCATGCTACTTCGTCCTTTAAATTCAAACAGCTCTTAAGCTTGCGGGTCAAAGGAGCCGTCAAACTCTCCCAAGGCAGATCACTTAAAAGCTCGGCTGCAAAGGCATAAGTGAGCAAGTGCTTAGCTAAATGACTATCAATGCCGCGGGACTGAAAATAAAAAAGCTGATCCTCATCCAAACGACCAATAGTAGCGCCGTGGGAGCATTTGACATCGTCGGCAAAAATCTTAAGCAAGGGCTTGGTATCAACCTCTGCTTCTCGGCTTAGCATGAGGTTTTTGTTGGTGAGTTCAGAAGCCGTCTTTTGGGCGTGGGGATCAACTATGATTTGTCCGTTGAATACTCCATGGGCACGATCTGACAAGATACCTTTAAATAACTCCTGACTGGTGCCGTAGGGTTTACGATGATGAATGAGGGTTTGAAAATCTGTATGCTGTCGGTCTCTTGCCAAATAAAGCCCTTTTAAAGCCACATGGGCACCCGGCGCCTCAATACTGGCAATGATTTCCTGACGGTTAAGGCCCGCGCCTAAGTCAAAAGTAAAGCTATTAAAGCGAGCGTCTTGGTCTAAAGTAGTCATGCTTGAGTTGAGGTAAAAGTTGGCCTCACTTTCTTCTTGCAAACGCACATGATGAAGCAGGCTACCCTCGGCCAATAAAAACTCAGATGCCACGTTGGTCCAACTAGCTTGAGTGCCAGCAACCGAGGTATAGTGTTCAATAAAAGTGGCTTGGGCATTTTTTCCCAAACTAATCAAAATCCTAGGATGACTCATGCTAGCCAAGCCATTGCTTAAGGCTACGTGACAAAACTCAATGGCTTTGTCTAAGACTACATGGTCTTCTATTTTAAGAAAAAGCCCTTCATTTAAAAAAGCCTCATTAAGGGCCACAAAGGGTCTTTGGCGGGCGTCTAAACTTTTAGCCAAGTGCTCTTTTAAAAAATCTCCCTCACTTTGCAAAGCCTGAGACAAGGGCAAGAGTTGAACCCCCTTAGGAAGCCCCTCCAACTTAGAAAGCTTTGGCTGATAAATTCCGCCTACCAAAGTCAACTGGTAGTGCTCTTCCTGGATTAAAGTATCCTCTTTAATAGAAGCCTCTTCTTGAGCGCCTTCAAAAAGCTTAAACTCGGTTTCGGCTAAACTTTTGACCGAAGTATACTTCCAGTCTTCTTGTTTAGTTGTGGGCAAACCTTGCGTCTCAAAGCTTTTTAAGCCCGCTAGGCGAAAGTCTTGCTGCCAAGCATGGCTTGCTTCTGCTTGAGACTTAAAAATTTTTTCTAAATTTGTTTTCATTTTTCACTGCTGCTTGTTGCTTGAACAAGTTAAGCCGCTTGCTCTTTTATCCAATCGTAGCCTTTTTCTTCTAATTGATCGGCCAGTTCCTTAGTACCAGAATGAATAATCCTACCGTCTTGCAAGACATGGATACGATCGGGCACAATATACTCTAAGAGCCTTTTATAATGGGTAATAACCAACATCGCTCGATCGGGAGAACGCAGACTATTCACGCCTTCGGCCACGATTTTTAAACTATCAATATCAAGTCCAGAGTCGGTCTCATCCAAAATACAAAGCTTGGGCTCCAAAAGGGCCATTTGCAATACTTCGTTACGTTTTTTTTCACCTCCGCTAAAACCTTCGTTAACCGCACGCTTTAAAAATTTAGGATCCATTTTTAAAAGAGCCATTTTTTCTTTCACTAGATTTAAAAAATCCATGGCGTCTACTTCTGGCTCTCCTCTGGCTTGACGGATAGCATTAAGACTAGCCTTCATAAAATAACTATTAGTTACGCCGGGAATCTCAATAGGATACTGAAAAGCCAAAAACACACCCGCGCGAGCCCTCTCTTCGGCTTGCAGCGATAAAAGATTTTTACCTTCAAAAAGTACTTCACCACTGGTGACTTCATAACCGTCACGGCCTGATAAAACAGAAGCCAAAGTTGATTTTCCCGATCCATTGGGTCCCATGATGGCGTGGACCTCGCCTGCCTTAATAGAAAGATTAAGTCCTTTTAAAATTTCTTTGCCATCCACCGTGGCATGTAACTTTTTAATTTCTAACATCATCTTAATCCTTAGCTTTGAGCATTTTGTGTAATCACTCTGCTATTTTCATTAAGAGTATTTACTTTGTAGTTGATATAAAAGGGTGAAAAAAAGAAGGTAGCAATCCCATTAAACCAAGTAGGAGAGCCTTTTTGGGATTCTAAAAGATCCTTATTCATTCTTTCTCGCACCACAAAAGACCAATAAAGAAGCAAAAATCCAAAAACCCTATCCACAGCATCCAGGATCTTTATCAAGGGGTTTTCTTCAGGTATAAAAAATACTAAGACAATGGAAACGATGCCCACATAAGCAAAAATAAAAATGGCTTTAATAAGAGCCTGATTGATTTTCTTTTCTTCTGGTAAAACTTCATTAAGCACCTTAGTTTGCCGTGCAATATAATAGGCCACATAAATACCAAGGCTAATTATAGAAAAAATGACTAATTTAAACGTAGAGCCCCACTCTAATTTTTTAATTACTTCTTGTGACATAGAATCTTCCTTCAAATTAATTTTTAATAGTTTCTATTAAATTATCCATCATCCCAAAATGATTTGGAATCCACGAGACTAAATCATTGAACAGTTAATTTTAAAAGTTCCATCACTACTCATTCTGGATTCCTGTCTTCACAAGGACGACAAAAGTTAAAACAAACAACAATAAATTATCCAACTGCTCCTTCTAAACTCACTTCCAACAACTTTTGCGCTTCTACGGCAAACTCCATGGGCAACTCTCTAAAGACTTCTTTGCAAAAACCATTAACGATTAAATTAATAGAGTCTTCTTCGCTAATGCCCCTTTGTTTTAGATAAAAAAGCTGGTCTTCGCTGATCTTAGAAGTAGTCGCCTCATGCTCCATCTGGGCCGAGTTATTTTTAATCTCAATATAGGGAAAGGTATGGGCCCCGCATTGATCACCCATCAAGAGCGAATCACACTGACTATAGTTACGAGCGTTTTCTGCATTTTTTTGGACTCTTACCTGTCCACGATAAGTATTTTGACTTTTGCCTGCACTGATACCCTTGGAGATAATCGTGGACTTGGTATTTTTGCCCACATGGATCATCTTAGTACCCGTATCCGCTTGCTGATAATTATTGGTGACCGCCACCGAATAAAATTCCCCCACCGAATCATCACCCGTCAGTAAACAACTAGGATACTTCCAAGTAATGGCAGAACCCGTCTCCACCTGAGTCCAAGAAATTTTAGAACGCTTACCCTTACAATGACCTCGCTTAGTCACAAAATTGTAAATCCCGCCCTTGCCTTCTTTATCGCCTGGATACCAATTTTGTACCGTCGAATACTTAATCTGGGCATTGTCTAAGGCAATTAATTCTACCACGGCTGCGTGTAATTGGTTTTCATCGCGCATGGGAGCCGTACATCCTTCTAAATAACTCACATAACTACCTTCATCGGCAATGACCAAGGTTCGTTCAAACTGACCGGTATTAGCCGCATTAATCCTAAAATAAGTACTAAGCTCCATGGGACAGCGGACGCCTTTGGGAATATAAGCAAAGGAACCATCAGTAAAGACCGCCGAGTTAAGTGTAGCAAAAAAATTATCGGTATAAGGAACCACCGTGCCTAAGTATTTTTGTATTAAATCAGGATACTCCTGCACGGCCTCGGAAAAACTGCAAAAGATAATACCCAATTCAGAAAGCTTTTCTTTAAAAGTCGTCCCCACACTGACCGAATCAAAGACCGCATCCACTGCCACATTGCTAAGGCGTTTTTGTTCTTCTAAAGAAATCCCTAGCTTATTAAAAGTCTCCAAAATTTCCGGGTCGACTTGGTCCAAACTCTTAAGCTGTTTCTTGGGCTTAGGCGCCGAATAATAATAAGCCTCTTGGTAATTGATAGGTGGGTAGGTTAAATTTTGCCACGTAGGTTCCGCCATCTTAAGCCAATGACGGTAAGCCTTAAGCCGCCACTCCAACATAAACTCAGGCTCTTTTTTCTTAGCGCTGATTAAACGGATAATGTCCTCATTAAGACCCTTAGGCACGGTATCGGAATCAATATCTGTCACAAAACCATATTTATAATCTTGACCCGTCAAGGCCTTAAGTTCGGCGTTTTTTTCTGTGCTGGCTGTTTCCATCTTACTTAACCTTTTTTATTAATGAGCTTGGGTCAGCTCCGCTAAACTAGTTTGTTGCAACATATGATAAATCCGATAATTCAAACTATGTAATGGATGACGGATACGACAACCATCCCATTGGGGACAGGTGATACGCTCTTCTTTGAGACAATCGGTCACCGCCACTGGTCCTTCAAAAATCTCCGCCACATCGGCCACACTAACCTCATCTAAATCCCTCGCTAAAAGATAACCACCCCGATAACCATGCACCGACTTCACCAAACCCTTAGCCGCTAACTGTTGAAAAACCTTAGCCATCAAGGAAAGCGGAATCTGATAATGCTCCGCCACCTCCCTAGCGCTAGTAACCAACTGCTCTGAAGCGCCGCCCTCCAGGGTCTCTATTTTTTTGCGAGCCATGTGCTCAATAGCAATCAAAGCGTATTCGGTTTTGCGGTTAAAACTAAGCATAATCTCAATTACTTACTAAATTAGCTCTTATTTTTAGCTCTTATTTTAAAAATAAAAGTTTATATAAATTAAATAGTTAAACTATTTATCCACAAATCTTTCCCTATTAATAGGACTAAAATAGTCCTATTAATAAGTCAAGCCCAAGCGGCTTGTAGTCGACTCATTTTTCTCTGTAAAGGAATAAATAGACTTGTTAAGGAAAACACATGGAAAGCCTCTACCAAATACTTTTACAGCTAAAAATTCCCCCCAGCTTAGCTGAGCCGACGAGTTTTTTAGCCTTATCTTTAGCTTTATTATTATTGGCCTTCCTATCGGACCGCTTGGCCAAAAAACTTTTAGAAAAAGTCCTCCTGCCCATTATCAAGCGTACCCGCAACCAATGGGACGACATGGCACTGCGCCATGGACTCTTCAAGCGCTTAGCCCACTATGCCCCTGCCACTTTAATATACTTAAGTGCTCCCCTCTTTGAATCCTCTAGTCTGATCTGGACCCAAACAGCCAAAGCAAGCCTACAACGCCTAGCTGTCCTCTATATGATCTTTGTCACCGTGCGGGTAGCGGACGCCTTTGTCAATGCGGTGGTAGATATCTATGGTTCGCTTAAAAAAAAAAAAAAAAAACCCATCAAAAG
>JAGRNM010000119.1 GCA_020440745.1 Deltaproteobacteria bacterium | reverse complement strand
ATAGTTTTTTAAAAACTTTCCCCATCTTGTCTTGGGAGAAAAATGATGAGCGCAGAAGTAGAATAAAACATAAGCAAGGTAGCCCGCAAAGATGCCTACCTCAATCAGAGCTGCCGCAGAAAAACTCCAAGTCATAAGCGCAAATAAAAAATAAAAGACAATGGCAAAAGGCAAACTGCCCGCCGGACGGGTGATGACCACATCGGGCTCCTGGACCGCCACCGCCTGATGATGAGAAAGATGAAAAGCCGAGATTAGATTCTTCCACGGATCCTTTAATTTAATTTCGTGAAACAAAAAACGATGCAGAATATACTCGATCAAAGTCCAGATAAGTATCCCCATAGCAAACAAGCCAAGCACCTCTCCCATGGACCTTGGGTAAGAGCTAAGAGAAACAAAAGCCATCAACGTCCCCAAGGGAATATACAAAGCCATGGGCATCCATAACTTAGGAAAACGGATCTCGATAAAAGTAGTGAGTAGAGACTTCAAAAATCGGCACCCTCCTTTGGACTTTGTCGTCCTTACTTAAAAAACCTTACTTAAGAAAATAGACAATAAAGATCTAAGCTCGGAAAGTAATTTTTCTATTTAAAGTACACTGATTAAAATACACTGAAACCCACTTTTCTATCTAGTCTACTTTGATAAGGGGTCGCCATTTGCGGCTATTTGAAAGGGACTTAAGGAAAAATGAAAATGCTAAGTCCTCCATCAAAATTTTATGGATCATAAAAATAATTAATAATTTCAAATAATTAATTTAATAAAATTGCTACTAAAAAGTTCCCTCTTAGCTTTGATTTGGGAATCATTCATTACTTAATCAAACAAAAACTAAAACCTCCGTTTAACTACTTAAAAAGTGAAGCCTTGCTAAAAAGTTTTCTTAAAAAGCGCTTAAATTTGAGCTGAAGAGTTAAATTCAATAATCTTAAATTAAGTCTTAAGGATTCAATTTGACTTTAGACTAAACTAGGATAGTTTACACCTAAGACTTAATTGACACTAAAGACTTAAAGCCCAACATAAAGGAAACACCATGAATACCAAAATCGCCCTTGTAACCGGTGCTAGTCGAGGCCTTGGAAAAAACGCTGCCCTAAAGCTTGCCTCAAAAGGTATTGATCTTGTCCTCACCTATCATAGTAATCAAAAAGCAGCTGAACAAGTCGTCAACGAAATTAAAAAAATAGGCGCTAAGGCTTTCGCGCTTCCTCTAGACGTTAGCCAGACCAGCTCTTTTCAAAACTTTGCCAATCAACTTAAAGAACTTTTACAAAAAGAATGGGGAGTTTCCTCTATAAACTTTTTAATCAACAATGCAGGCAGCGGTGTGCATGCCCTTTATGCACAAACTACCGAAGAACAGTTTGATCAAATGATGAAAGAACACCTAAAAGCGCCCTTCTTTTTAAGCCAAACCTTGCTGCCACTAATAGCTCAGGGAGGAAGAATTATTAATATCTCCTCCGGACTTGCCCGTTTTTCTCTGCCAGGATACGCAGCCTACGCGGTGATGAAAGCAGGAGTAGAAGCCTTGACTCGTTATATGGCAAAAGAGTTGGGCCAAAGAGGGATTGCCGTCAATACAGTCGCTCCAGGCGCTATCGAAACTGATTTTGGCGGAGGCGCCGTGCGGGATAATCAGGAAGTTAATCACTTTGTTGCCTCTCAAACTGCCTTAGGCCGAGCCGGTGTCCCCGATGATATTGGTGGATTAATCGCCGTCTTATGCACTGAGGACTGTCGATGGATTAATGGCCAAAGAATCGAGGCCTCCGGAGGAATGTTTCTATAAGATAACGTAGCTAGGTATAAAATTAAGAAAGAGTTTTGGTTTAAGAAAAAAAACTCTAAGCTTAATAAAGTAACTTTTCTATTTAAAATAGAATGGACAAGTCTGTTTTCTATCTAGTTTTTTTTAAAGACAAAGCCCTGCTAAAAAATCTCCTTTAAAAAACATTTAAATTTCGGACAAAAGTTTAGCCCCAATAGCTTAGATTAAGCCTTGAAATTATACTTAGCGCTAAGTATAATTTTAGTATGAATCTTCACAGTATCGCCAAAAAACTAGGCCAAAAAGGGGGCCGTGCTCGAGCTAAAAAATTAAGCGCCAAAGTACGGAGCCAAATTGCATCATCAGGTGGCAAGGCTAGGGCTGAATCCTATCGGGCCAAACATATCATCCAAAGCAACTTTGCTTATCTTGAGTTTGTAGAGACTTTTTTACCCAAGCCTAAAGTGAAACGTGTCAACCAGACCCAAGAGCGCCTACCAGGCATTTACATCTAAAATACTTTTTTCATGAAACCTGCCACAAACTATTTAGAAGAAGTGGGCGAGCTTATTACTGGCTTAGAAAAAATAGGCTTTTTGCCCATATTAGTAGGCGGTATGGCCTTGAGCCTTTTGGGCTCTAGGCGCGTGACTCGGGACTTTGACTTTGTCATCCCCAAGCCTAAGGAAGACATGGAGGATCTTGTTAATTTTTTTTATAAGCAAGGTTTTGAATTAGCTTCCAAGCTGGACAAAAACGGCGACGTCATCCGCACCATTGATAATGCCAAAGTAGCCACTAGTCGTCTAAAGATGGATGCACCAGAGAGTGCTTATTTTTATAAAGCAAGTATTGGACTTAGAGTAGACCTTCTTTTTGATTTTCCCATCCAAGCAAGTCGCTTAGCAAAAAAAGCAAGCAAGAAAAAAATCAGCTCTTATGTCTTTTATATCGCTGCTAAAGAAGATTTAATTCGTCTCAAAAAAATCGCTAGTACCAATCGTTCCCATCCAGGAGACAATCAAGATTTGGAATTTTTAAAGAAGTTAAAATAAAATCTTAAAAATTTTTTAATCAATAAACTTAAGTACAAGTGAAGAAAAACAAAGGGGTCAAGCCGCTTGCTAAACCAGATTAAAGCCTACTTCCTCGCCTAATCTAGCTAAGTAAACAATTAATAAGTCTATATTAAATTTTTCAATACAGCCCTGAATAATCTCAAAAACTCTAGAGAGCCTTTACCCCTAAGCATTCAGCCACCTTATTTTGAAGCAATAGTAGTTTTTTTATTTCTTTCTCTAACTTAATCATTAAAGTGCTCTGGTTTTTAAACTCACTTCTCAAGGGCAGGAGTCGTTGATTGGGGCTTAGTTTCTTGAATGGCTTCTACACCTGTTTTTAAAACTTCATAGACTTTTTCTAGCTTCTCCCCGGTGCCTTGTAAGGACTTAGGCAAGCGCTTAAGAGCGCCTTCCTTAACTTTAGTCAAAACTTGCCCGGAAAAATCCTTAGTATAGCCGGCTAGGTTTTCTACCTTGGAACCTAGTTTAAACAACTTACTAGCCCTGACTTTGACTTTTTGATGCAAAGACTCCAAGCCATTGGCAAGACGACGTAGTTTATTAAAGCGAGAGAGTTTTAATCCCTCAAACAACTTACCTAGTCTACTTACTTTGCTTAGGGGGATTAATTCAAAAGTCACACGCCCCCCCACATAACCAATACTCTCTGCCTGCTTGGCCGGATCCTTAAGGTTTAAAAAATCTCCTCCAACTTTAAGTGTATCCGCGGCTAAGTCGATGGTCTTAGCCTTTAATTTTTTATCAAGACTTTGAATCCCTGCGTCGATGTCTTTAATAAACTGAATAGGATCTTCTTTAACCCGCTCATAAGTACTTTGCCCTAACTCATAAACACTTTTGGCAGACGAACTTACCTGATCAAATTTTTCACCAAAGTAAGCTTGGGGATTGACAAAAAGACGAGCCCCTTCTTCTAAGACTTGCTCACCCACATAAAGACTAGCCTCACCAAGGCCTTTGACTAAATTGGCAGCGCCATCAAAGAGCCCTTTGGCAAAACCTTTATTTAAAGCAAAAAAAGCTCTTGATTGATCCGCCTCTCTTTCTTGAGGAGTCTTTTGAGCTTCCCGGTCTAAGGCCCCATAAAAAGCGTTTTTAAAATAAGTAAAGGCTTCTGATAGTTTTGAGTTTTCCATGCCCCTTAGACAAAGCAAAGCTAGTGCCAAAAAAGGAGTTTAAAATAAGTTTAAATATTTCAATAACTTATAATGATTTTCTTTAAAATTTTAAAAAAAAACTTAAGCAAAGGCTTAAAAACAACTTAAGCAAGGGGCTTAAGGGTTTTAAAATAAGTTGGTTCTAAAATCCAAAGATTAGCTAATGTTTTACTAAGAATGGGCTTTAAAGCTGAAAGATTTTAAAGCATTGGCGCTAGATTTTAGGGCCAAAAGATCAATGCCGTCAGGGTAGAACCCGTAGCCAAGGACCACCAAGGAGAGGCTACAAAGTATGGATAAGCCATCAAACCTGCTCCCAAGATCATGTGTCGACCGCTTTGGGTTTTTCTACCATAGCGCCAGCAGGCCCACCCGATTAAACTAAAAAAAATCCCTACTGTTAAGGTATAAAAATTAAAAGAATCCGTCATGCTAGAGGACATGCCCATGTTTTTAATTATACACCCTTAAAAAAATCTATCACAAGGTCTAGAGACACAAGTGGCTATCTTAATAAAAAAAGCCTAATGAAACGATCAAGAACACTCCACCCTTACCATCTTGCCGGGAGGAAGCTTTTTTCTAAGCTTTTGGCATAGATCCTCAAAGTCCGATCCTTTAAGCATATTAGAAAATATCTGACCTTTTTTCTGGGGATCTTTAATCATTAAGACCGCCGGTGACATCCAAGCATAGTTAAAATCCCCTGGCTCTCTCCATTCTACTTTTTCAATTCTATCTAAATTAATAGTCATTATTTCATGACTATAAGGTTTTTGAGGAAAACTAATTCCTTGATCATTTAAAGTAATTTTTTCTTCATAACTAAGCGACTTAACTAATCTTAATAAAGCAAACAAACAAAAGACAGCCACCAAAGCAAAGCTGCCATAATCATAAGCCTTACTCTTGATAAAGTTTTTGGGCTCAATATGAATAAAATAGAGATAAGCCAAAAAAGGCAGCAAGATACTTAAAGACAAAACATACTGCCAGGCCTTACCTTTATAAAGATAAGTTTTGTTTTCCACTTTTTAAATTCTCCACTCCAAAATAAGAGTTTATCAAAAAATAATTTAAAGCTCTTAGCAGATTAAAAAATAAGCTTTAATAAATAATAAAGTCACCT
>JAGRNM010000118.1 GCA_020440745.1 Deltaproteobacteria bacterium | reverse complement strand
GGGGAAGTCTCTTTCATAGGGCTTATTTTATTATTTATGTTTTTTGTCTTTTGTTTTTTATCCTCTATTTTTTGCTTTTCTTTTAAGTCCAGACTGACCACTTGAAAAGCCTCTTGTCCAAGGCTAGTGGGGACCTGAAGATAAGCTAAGGCTTGTCCCATAATTTCTTTAAAAACGGGAGCAGAAACAAGTCCTCCGTAATAAGCCCCCTTAGGCTCATCAATACTGACTAAAACAACTAGCTTAGGATCTTCTGCCGGAGCCAAACCCACGAATGAGGCAATATACTTGTCTTTGGCATAACCTCTTTGTCCTTCCAAGACCTTTTGAGCTGTTCCTGTTTTGCCGGTCACTTGATAGGCCTCTAAGGCTGCTTGGGTACCGGTGCCGCCCTCTTGGACTACTTGACTTAAGGCTTCTATAACAGTTTTGGCTACTTTGGCTTGTACCACCTGACGACGAACTTCAGGGGGAATTTTTTTAATGGTTTTTCCTTCGCTATCTTGAATTTCTTTAATTAAACGTGGCTTCATGAGTTTGCCACCATTGGCTAAGGCTGAGTAAGCCATGGCGATTTGTAAGGGGGTGGTGCTGATACCTTGTCCAAACCCAATGGTGCCCAGTTGTAGATCGCCCATTGTTTTAGTGCTGGCTACCAAGCCAGGATTTTCTCCAGGGATTTCTAAGCCACTTTTATGGCCAAAACCAAAGGCTTGTATAAAGCTTAAGAAACGGGCCTTGCCTAAGCGTTGGGCCAATTTAAAGCTGCCAATATTGCTGGAATGTTTAATAATCTCTTGTAAGTTTAATAAGGCATAGCCATGGTGGTCGTTGATGGTATCTTTGCCAATTTTGAGTTTTCCGTTTTCGCAGTTAATTTTTTCGCCTTCTTTAATGACTCCTGATTCTAAAGCTGCCGATGCCGTAATGGCTTTAAAAGTAGAACCCGGTTCAAAGCTGTAACTGATATTAAGATTTTGCCAAGTTTCGATAGGGTATTTGGAATAATGATTAGGGTCAAAACTAGGATAACTAGCCATGGCTAAAATATCCCCACTAGCTACTTCTACTACTAAAGCCATGCCTCTTTTGGCTTTGGCCTTTTCTACACCTTTTTTTAATTCTCTTTCGGCTAAATACTGTAGATGCTTATCTAAGGTTAGGACGACTTGCTGGGGATTTTCTTGGCCAATCAGGGCGTAGGCTCCGTAGGTGCGACCTCGGGCATCTTTTTCTACTAAGAGTGGTGGGGTAGTACTTTTTAGATAGTTGTCTAGACTAAGTTCTAAACCAGCTAAGGCTTGAGCGTCATAACCCACAGCCCCTAAAAGGTTGGAGGCTAAGCTTGAGTTGGGATAAAAGCGTTTGTGTTCGGGTAAAAAGCCTAGTCCTGGTTCTTCTAGTTTTTGAATAGCCACACTTTCTTCTTGGCTAAGCCGCCTTTTAATCCAGACAAATTTTTTGTCGCTTTGGTTGAGTTTATTGAAAAGAGTTTTTTCAGAAATATTTAAAATATTTTTTAATTTTTTGGCCAAGGTTTGAGGGTCTTCAATACGATGAGGAGCAGCATAGAGGCTGTCTACTTTTAAATCCATAGCCAGAGTCTCTCCGTGACGATCGAGTAGACTGCCTCTTTTGGGTGAGACCACAATACGTCGTTTGTATTGTCTTTCGCTTAAAGTTTGGAGTCTTTGGTTGTCTCCTAAATGAAGCTGCACTGCCCGTGCGCCGACAATGACAAAGGCAAAGAAGAACAGAAAAAAAACACTCAAAAGTCGCCATCGAATTTTTTTACTGTTTGGCGTTGAGTTGCTTTTTTTCTTTTGTAGCATGGTTGTTAGGGTAATGGATCGATAGAATTTAAATCTTTAGAGGTAGCTAATAGTGGGAGTCTTTTTTCTGGAGATTTGCTTGCGATGGTTGAGATGGTTTTTTCTTTTTTGGCGGTTTTTTTAGCCATGGTCTTAGTAGGTTTTTGTTTAGTAGATTTTTTTGTGCTGATTTTTTCTTTGGTTGTTTCTTGTTTTGCTAGTTTGGTTTTATTTATTTGAACGCTGGGGGAAGCCGGTTTGGCATGGTCGTTAAAGTTGATGACAAGTTGTCCTTCTGGCCATTGACTTAAATAAACCCTCTGGTGGGCTTGAGGTAGGTCCATGCTTAGTTTTTCTTTGGCTACTTTTTCGATACGTGTTGGACTTTTGAGTTGGGCGATTTGTAATCTTAAGCCTTTATTTTCTTCTTCTAGTACTTGTTTTTGTTTTAATGCCTCGTCTATTTTATATCCCAAATCCACAGCGCTTACTTGAGTATGGATATAAAAAATAGTGCCGCTCATTAAGGTAAGAGAAAGCAGAATAAGCCCTAGGTTTAGAAGCCTCTTGGACCGGTCAAATACAGAAAATTCTGGTTGGCGACTTAAGGTTGGACAGTTAGAAACCATGGAAGTACTTAACTTTCTTTTTCTATTGCTCTTAGTTTGGCACTGCGTGCACGTCGGTTTAAGCTAATCTCTTTTTTAGAGGGACTTAGGGGTTTTTTGGTCAAAATTTTAAAACCTTCCCAACGTCGAAAGGCCTGTTTGACGAGTCGGTCTTCTAAAGAATGGTAGGAGAGAATCACCAAGCGACCACCAGGAGCTAAGAAGTCAGGCGCTTCTTTTAAAAATTCTTCTAGAATTTCTAGCTCTCGATTAACAGCAATACGCAGCGCCTGAAACGTCCGGGTGATTGCCAGGCGGCGAGCTTTAAAAAAAGGTACGGCGCGGGAAACGCAATCCACAAGCTCGGTCGTACCTGTTATAGGCTTCTTCTGACGGTAGTGAACGATGGATCGAACAATTCGCCTATAATAGCGTTCTTCACCAAACTGGTGAAGCACTTGCTCTAGTTCCTTCGCACCGAGCTTATGTAAAATTTCCCGCGCCGATACCTCATCTTCCAGGTCCATCCGCATATCCAGTGCGGAAACTTTATCAAAACTAAATCCTCTCTCTGGACTATCTACTTGTAAGCTACTTAAGCCCAAGTCCAAAAGCATACCATGAATCTCTCCCGCCTCACTCCATGGTCTTTGCTTTAAAAAGTGACGTACTTGATGAAAACTACCGTGGAGCGATTGGAAACGTTTGCCAAAAACTTGGAGCCTTTGCTTAGCTAAAGTAAGCGCTTGGGTGTCACGGTCTAGGCCTAAAACCATGCCTGTAGGAGCATTGGCTTCTAAAATAGCCTGGCTATGACCGCCTAAACCCAAAGTTCCATCGATGAAGTTAAGGCCTTTCTTTACTTGTAAAAGATCTAAGACCTCACGAAGCATCACTGGTTGATGGATTTTGGCAATCTCGTCGTCTTTAATGCCAGTGATGTTCACCGTAAGAAGGTCTTTCAAAACTTAAAATAGCATCGTTTAAAGCTACATGCGGTTTTAAATCAGCCGCCATTCCACTAAAATCTAGGATGTTTTTCACATAGTTGTTTAATCCAACACACTTTAATTCTCCTTGGGCTTTTTTAAGCTTTTCCAAGGTATTTTTTAGGGTCTTAACCCCGCGGTAATGGACATGGGTCACTTGACTAAAATCCAAAACCACTTGCGCTTGTTTGGTTTGGCAAAAACTTTCTAAGATTTTGCCCAAACTAAAAAACTCTGGCATCCCGAAATCTCCGCTTAAAGCTAAAACAGTAACGGGATAGGTCGTTTTCCATTCGATCATGTTTTTTGTTTCGTTGTTGCTTATTCCTTGTTGGTTGCCAGTGACATGGTTTTTATCACGAGCAAGCCCTTGATGACGAAACAAGGAATTTAGAGTCCTAGTTCTCCTAAAGAGTCGGTGGCGTCTTCGATTAGCTTTTGTGAAGCGTTAAAAGTAGAGTCCCAACGTTCTTTAGCCCAGATTTCGATTCTTCTCGTCATGCCCACAAAGACGATTTCTCGTTTTAAACCAGCATAGTCCCGTAAAGTGGGAGGAATCAGTATGCGTCCTTGTTTATCGATAGGGCATTCCGAGGCACCGCTGACAAAAACCCTTTGTAAGGCTTTGACCTGGGAAGAAAACTGAGGCAGGGCGGCGATTTTTTCTTCAATCAATTGCCACTCGGCAGTGGGATAGGCCCAAAGACAAGCGTCAAAAGTGGTTAAGATCAGTCTCTCATCGTCCTGAGCACTTAAGACCTCCCGAAACTTAGCCGGTAGGCTAGTGCGGCCCTTCTCATCAATATTGTAATCAAAGCGACCTCGAAACATTTAATCATCTTAGTCTTGTCAAAGAACGAATTCAAGCTTTTTTACCACTATATACCACTTTTTACCACTTATTGGTCTATTTAATCCACTATTTTAAAAATTGTCAAGCGCTAAAATAAAAAAAGTGGCGTCAGTATGAAGGTTTTTGGACCATAGCTTAAGTTAAATTTTAAGCTATCTTTAATAAAAGGAGGGTCATTTTAGAGGCTTAGCCTTAAGGAAGGGTAAAAATTGGCTTAAGGGGCATTTTTTTTGGTTTTTAGAGCTTTAATTCTTCATTTTAAGACAAAAAATAGTAGTTTTGAGCCCAAAACGGCTCCCTCTATTAAATACAGAGAGTTCTCATGACAAGATGGCCTTTATTTGTGAGTAAAAATTTAGCTTAGTTTTATGCCAAAAAAAATATCTTGAGATGTACATAGTTTATTGCTAAGAGCGATGCCCAACCCATTGGCAGGGGTTAGTCTAAGGCAAAACTCGGGTCTTGGAAGACTTGAGAATTTATTTTTGCGCTTAGGAGAACCTCTTGATGCCTCATTATGTTTCTATTTTAAGTTTTTTGCGTGATTTCTTGCGCCGATTTTCTTGGGCCTTTTTATTAATCCTTTTTGTGTGTTTGCCCTCTCTTGCAAGGGCTGTTTGTGATCTTACGAATTGTGATATTTGTGTCACTACAGAAATGGATGAGTATGATGGTTGCGGTATGGGTCTTTGTAGTTTGCGAGAGGCCATTGAGGAGGCCAACCTTGATCCAGCTCTTAGCAGGATCTGTTTTGCCATTAATGATTTAGGTGGGGATATTGGCGTTCAAGTAATTTCTCCCACTAGTACTTTGCCCGAGATTATTTCTCCGGTGACTATTGATGGTTTTACCCAAGCCGGTGCTCTGGCTAATACCCTGGAGCAAGGTAATAAC
>JAGRNM010000117.1 GCA_020440745.1 Deltaproteobacteria bacterium | reverse complement strand
ACTTGGGTTCCCCCCTTAGTCTTAGCTTTGGCGGAGTCTAAATTTCCTAGCACCAATCAGAAGGCCTTAGAAAATATTCCTCTTTATAAAAAACTTAGTAAGTTGAGTCTCCAAGAGATGGATAAGTATTTTAGGGAGGTCGGCTTAGAGGAGATGATCCTGGCTTTTGGACAGATTAATCGTCCTAGTTTGAAAGCCTTACTCAACCGTCTAAGTCTTGAGGATGCCAAGGAATTAAGAAAGCGCCTTAAAAAAGCCCCCGTCTATACTGCCGAAGACCAGCGTCAAGCCCAGTTACATTTGTTAAGATTAGATATGGAAAAAATGAAGCCCGAAGAGGTAGTGGGTCAAATTGGGCTTTCCCTTTTGGCAAGGAGTTTTGCTAAAGGACAAAGAAGTTTAGGGGAGTATTTTGTTTATAAATTGCCCAAAGCTTTGGGTTTAGTATTGAGGCGTTTATTAAATGCCCATAGTCTAGAAGCAAACCAAGAAAGGGTTGAAAATACTAGAAAGCGCCTGACAAAAAGTTATCATAAACTTTTTCGTCGTCCTTCTAGAGCATAAAAATTTTTATGGCTAAGATTCTTAAAGATGTTGAGGTTAAAAGTAAGCTGGACTTGGGAGAAAGGCTAAAGGCACCCATTAGTGTGGGTTTAAGAACTCTAGTTCATACCACCGGGGGTGTCTTAGACCGTGCTTTTTTAGAGTCACAGGATCAGGCTCAGGCAATTTTGGAAGAAGCTAAGGCTCAAGCTTTAAAGGTTCGTCAAGAAGCAGAAGAACTTTTGGGACAAGTAGAGTCTGAACGAGAGCAGGCTCGTCAAGAGGGCTTTGAAGCGGGTCGTCAGGAAGGCCTAGCTAATGCGATGGAGATGCTAGTTAGAGTTAAAGAATTGCGTTCCAAGCTTTTTGCTGACAACGAAAAAGAAATATTGCGTTTAGTTTTTGAGATTGCCCGTAAGATTATTGATCGTGAATTTAGAGAAGACGATACTGCGGTGCTTAATATCATTCGTTTAGCTCTAAGTGATGCGGTGGGGGAAAAAGTCATTGTTAGGGTTAATCCCGAAGACTATGAACTAGTCAAAGCCAAGGAGCCAGAGCTTTTACAGGCTTGTGAGGATGTTCGTACTTTGAGTGTTCGTCAAGACGACCAGATTAAACCCCATGGTTGTTTAGTAGAAACCGAAATAGGCGCCATTGATGCTCAGTTAGAGACCCAATTGGGAGCTATTAAAAAGGCCTTAGGTTTAAAATAAGTTTAATAAAGATGACACAGACTGTAACAAAAGAAGAATTTTTTGCTGACTTTGAACTGCCAGCACTTGATTTAAATCGCTACTATAGAGAAGTAGCTTCTTTAAATACTTATCGTATTAAAGGAAAAGTTAAAGAGTTGATGGGCTTGGTAGTTAAGGCAGTAGTGCCTGGAGTGAGGGTGGGGGAACTTTGTTATATTTATCCTTTTCATAGTAGTCAGCCGATTAAGGCAGAGGTAGTCAGTTTTCAAGACAAAGATGTTTTGCTAATGCCCTTAGGGGAACTGGCTGGTATTGGACCTGGCAATGAGGTGGTACCTACTGGCAATTGTTTAAGTGTAAGGGTAGGGCCAGGTCTTTTAGGCAGAGTCTTAGATGGTTTGGGAGACCCTATGGACGAAGATATTCACGGTCCTTTAGTGGACTGTGAAGAAGAATATCCTGTCATGGCTTCTCCCCCAGACCCTTTAAAACGCCAACGTATTACAAGACCCATCAGCGTTGGGATTAAATCTATCGACACTATCTTGACAGTTGGAGAAGGACAAAGGATTGGTATCTTTGCTGCTGCTGGTGTGGGTAAGTCCACCACCATGGGCATGTTGGCCCGCAATTGTGAGGCGGAGATTAATGTGATTTGTCTAGTGGGTGAGCGTGGTCGCGAACTTAGGGATTTTTTAGAAAAGGACTTGGGAGAAGAAGGATTAAGACGTTCTGTGGTGGTTGTTTCCACTTCAGACCAACCTTCTTTAGTCAGGGCAAAAGCGGCTTATGTGGCCACAGCGGTGGCTGAGTATTTTCGTGACCAGGGTAAAAAAGTCATGCTGATGATGGACTCAGTAACTCGTTTTGCCCGTGCCCTAAGAGAGATTGGACTTGCGGTTGGAGAACCGCCAGCCAGACAGGGTTTTACACCTTCTGTTTTTTCTACTTTACCTAAGCTCTTAGAACGTAGTGGTAATTCAGCCACTGGCTCGATCACCGCCTTTTATACTGTTTTAGTAGAAGGGGATGACATGACTGAGCCGGTTGCCGATGAAGTGCGTTCTATTTTGGATGGTCATATTATTCTTTCCAGAGCCCTAGCAGCTCGAGGGCACTATCCGGCTGTAGACATTGCCGAAAGTGTCAGTCGTGTTATGACCGGTATTGTGGATAAGGATCACCAGCGTGCTGCTAGTAAATTAAGAGAAGTAGCTGCCAATTATGAAAAAGAAAGGGACCTGATTTTAATAGGTGCCTATGAGCAAGGTAGCGATCCTAAGATCGACTATGCTATTGAAAAGATTGAAGAAGTTAACCAATTTCTCAAACAGCCAGTGGACAAAAAAGTCCCCTTACAAGAGAGCGTTGAGGAGCTAAAAGCAATTTTTGACTAGGTAAAAGCCGATAAGCTTTTAAAAAGGCGCGTCAAAGCTTAATTTTTGCCCATGCCTAAAAAAGATACATACCGTCTTAAGGTTATGCTCACAGTTAGAGAGCGTAACAAAAAACAGGCGGAGATAGAATTAGCTAGATCTTTTAAGGCCTTAGAAGACGAAAAAAAGCAGCTTAAAAAACTAGAAGAAGAAAAACAGGCTCTAATTAGGAAAAAAGAAGAAGCAAGACAGGACATGGCCAACAAGATGTTTGCAGGAGAAAACTCCATTTTAGAGAGTAAAAAGCATTTAGCTTTTATCCAGCGACTTAACGAAGAAGAAGAAGAAAAAGACAAAGAAATTGAAATCCAGCAAGACGAAGTCAAAAGGGCTGAAGCACGGGTAAGCCGTTGCCGTTCGGATTATATAGAAGCCTGTCGCCAGCTTCAAGTGATGGAAAAACACAAGGAGCTTTGGAAGAAAAAACTAGCTCAAGAACGAGAAAAGGCCGAAGCCAAAGAAATGAACGAACTTGGCAATGTCTTGCACGAAGTGAAAAAACGTCGAGGCTTTTAAAAACTTTTTAGCTCTTTAACTTGTTTTTGAAAAAGGATTTATTATGAGTGAAGTCAATCGTTCTGATTACCAGCGAGCCGAAGCAGCCCGTCAGGCCCAACGAGCTGCTAACACCAAAGTGCAAGCACGGAGTGCACAAAAAAGCACTCAAATGGGAGCTCAGCAGCAACCATCGGTTCAGCAAGGTAACAAAGCTCCTTCTAGCTTTGAGGACATGCTCAACAAACTCAATCAGCCTCAGACCAATTCTTTACCAGCTCAGGCGAGTGCTGGACTATTAGACTCTAGGGTTACTTTGCGAGAGGAAAATTCTTCCGACCGTGATTCTTCTTCCAGTCGGGACCGAGACGATAATCAGGAAGTCAAAGATAAGGACTCCTCTAAGGAGACTTCGCGTACTTCTTCGAGAGGGGGAGAGTCTTCCCATCGTTTAGCCAGTAAGAAAAGTTTAAATCGGGATAGTCAAAGCCAGGGACAGTCCCAAGATCAAGGTCAGCACCGAGGTCAAGAAATTCAAAATAAAGAAATCTTATCCGAGGTCAAGGCTGGGCTCAAGAAGGGACAGGCTGAAGTGATTGCGGCTCCTCCTTTAAGTCCTTTTCAAAAAGCCATGCAGGCTGTGGAAGCTAGTCAAGTTGCCCAAGGTCCTAAAGAGCTACCCAAGGAAATCTTAAACCAACTGATTAATAGTGTTGTAGTGGCTATTAAGTCTAAGGAGTTGGGCAAAGAGATCTCCATGGACATTAAATTTAAAAATGATGAATTTTTTCGTGGTTTAAGTCTTAAAGTAACCCAAACTCCCTCCGGCGAGGTGGTGGTAGAGTTTAGAGCTAATAATGAAAGTCTTTTTTCCTTACTAAAATCAGAAAGGGAGAAGATGGCAGAAGAATTGGGAAAAAACTCCAAGATTCACTTGCGTGATATTGAAGTTTTCCGTACTTAGTACTATCAGTCGGCGTCTTGCCTATTAATTTTAAGTAAAACCTCAAAGGGTATTTAAGGAAAATTGACCAAGAAACCTTTAGTGAAGCCTCTGGATTTATCCAAAATTCCTAAACTAAGTCGAGAGTACTTAGAGTTAGAGCGTGCCTTGCGTCTTCGTTACCCTTGGCTTTTTGCCGATGGTCCTCTAGAACACTTACAAAAGTCCTTTTATCAGATCTTAGGTAAACCCTTAAGTGTCAAAAGTCAGGGCGTAAAAGAACGATCTTTGCACTCCTTTTTACAAGAAAGCGCTGGCCAAAGTTTGATGGCCCAGGTCCGTCGAGGCGAGAATGAGTTCTTTTGGATTCGTATAGACAGATCTTTGGTTCCCCCTCTCTTGTCTTCGATTTTAGGAGAGACTGTTCCAGTTGTTAGGGAAAAACCAAGCGACTTAGAAAAAGGCTTATTAGAATTTTGGCTCTTAAAAAGTCTTCATTGGGCTAAGGAGTCTTTAAAGGATAAACTCAACTGGGAACTACAACATTGGGGTCTTTATGAAGAAGGTTTTGCCCGGGATCAAAAAGACGCCTCTGGGTGTGTCTTTAGTTTTTTACTGGGCATGGAAGGTCAGGCGGCCTATGCTTGGATCTATTTACCCCATCCTATTTTAGAGGGTCTTTTATTAACAGACTCTTCTTGGGACGAGGAGCCTCAAGACTTAAGCTCCTTAGAGGCTACTTTACCTAGAGTAGCTCACCTTAAAACCTCGGTATGGCCAGAAATCGGCCGTGTCAGTTTAAGTCCAGAGGAACAGCAGGCCTTAGAGGTGGGAGATGTGATTCTTTTTGATCACAGTGATGCCCAGCTTACAGCTCATGGTTTGACAGGCAAAGCCCTTTTAAGGGTGGGAGAAAACTTATCAGAAGGCTTACTTACAGAGGTCCTCGACTCTGGTACCACGTTTAGCCTTAAAATTTTAGCATACGATGGAGAATGACAAGACTATAGAGACTAATGAAAACGACGATATCTTGGCTAGCTTAGAAGACTT
>JAGRNM010000116.1 GCA_020440745.1 Deltaproteobacteria bacterium | reverse complement strand
GAGTTGTTTTGCGATGAGTTAAATCTTTAAGCATTCGATTTTTGTTTTAGCCTTTTAAAAATCAGTCTTTTTTTAGATTTTCTCCGGTGACTTTTAAAAAGACTTCTTCTAGATTGCCCTTTTGCACTTGTACATCAAGTACTCGCGCTTCGGAATCTTGGCGAAGAGCATTGAGAATTTTTTCTAATAAAGGACCTACTCTAGGGGAAGAAGCTTCAATATTTTGATCTTTGATTTGGATATTGTCTAGGTGACTAAAGTGTTCTTTTTTAACAGGTCGGTCCACTTGGACTGAGACTTTAGTTTCACAATATTTATTAATTAAGTCTTGGGTTTTTCCTAGTTCCAAAAGCTTGCCATGGTTAATGATGCCGATGCGTTCGCAGAGATGTTCGGCTTCGTCAATGTAGTGGGTGGTTAGTAAAATGGTGGTGCCATCTTGGTTGAGGTTTTTTAAGTGCTTCCAAAGTTCATGCCTTTGGCCCACATCAACACCCGCTGTGGGTTCGTCTAAAATTAATAATTTGGGCTGACTCATTAAGGCTCTGGCCACTAAGAGCCGCTTTTGCATGCCGCCGGAGAGCCTAAAAAACTGTTCTTTAGCTTTTTGTACTAATCCAAATTGTTCTAACATTTCTTGAGCGCGTTTTTTAGCAAGTTGAGTGCTTAAGCCGTGAAAGCCTCCCTGAAACTCTAGAGTTTTTCTTAGATTAAAGAAGCGATCCACATTGACTTCTTGAGGACTAAAACCGATTAAGCTTTTGGCGGCTTGGGGTTCTTTTTGTACTTCGTGGCCAAAAATTTTGACTTTGCCTTCGCTGGGTTTGACAAGTCCGGTCATGCAATTAATGAGAGTGGATTTTCCCGCTCCATTGGGGCCTAAAAGGCCAAAAAATTCTCCCGAGGGGATTTCTAGATCAATACCTTTTAGCGCTTCTAGTTTGCCGTAGTTTTTTTTGAGTTGGTAAATTTGAGCAGCTAGCATTTTTAGTTTTTTTAAAATCTTAAATCAGAAGAAAGTTTTACGTTGGGGTAAGTAGCTTCTTGTTTTAAGACTTTTGCTTTGTTAGTTCTTTAGAGTATTGCGGGTCATAGATAAATGCTTGTCCATCAAAGTAATAGGCCTGCACTGTCCATACATAACCTTTGTAGGGCTCAAGCTCATCAAGTTGACCTATTTCCAAAATAAGATATTTTTTACCTTGGTAGAGGCGGCTTTTTAGCAAGTAGCTGTAACGTTCGGTAGTGCCTAAGGCAAAGGCTGCCGGCATGTTTTTGCCACTGGCGTGTTTAAGCTTGGCCCATTGAAGACCTTGAGGAGTGATGAAGGCGTAGGCTTCTACCTGACGGTTGTCCTTATCTAGAAATAACTTCATGCCTCTTACTTCTTTAGATCCTTCTTGCCAGAAGGCTTGGGCTTCTAGTTGGGGAGGTCCCTCTAGTTGGCTAGGTTTAATACCCACTAGGCTAGTGTCTAGTTGTCCAAAGTCTAGGGCTTGATTTTGCGGGTTAGATCCAGTCCCTGTCCATACTAAGCCTGGTGCTGTCCCCGTCAGGCCTTGGGGGCCTGGTTGGTGTCCGGCTTTTTTTTGGGCAAAGCTTAAGAGATGACCTGAGTCTAAGTTGATGCTTTGGAGGGTCTCTTGGAGGGCTTCTTTGGGTAGTTGTTTTTCTGGTTCAAAGGCCTGGCTTGCTGCTGTTTTTTGGGAAGGATCTTGATGGCTTTTCTCAGCGGGTTTGTCTTTGGTTTGGCTAAGTTGGCTTAATAGGTAGTCGACGCCCTTGTAGGCAAGGATAGCTACTAAGGCTACGACGATCCATTGTAAAAGAGGAAATCCTCTCTTTTTACGGCGAGTTCGGGTGCTTTTTTTACGTCTTTTGGCCATGGAGAGCTTTTAACTTAATCAAAAGCGTGGCGGCAAGGGGCTTTTGCAGAAAAAGCTTTATAAAAACCTAGCAACTGATTTGTTTTTGTACCGAGATAAAGAAGGATTCAATAAATAATTATTGAGTTGTGTTGAGAACTTAAGGTCTTTTTTACTAGGTTATTTATGACAGATAAAAAGCTAAGTGTATCCAAGGGTCATGACTTTGAAGGGCTTGTCGATCAAGCTGACCGATTAATTAAAGAGGGCAGGACTCAATGGGAAGAGGGTGGAGCTTCTTCTGTGATAGGTTGGGGGGTAGAAAAAGCTGTCGAAGATCTTAAGGCTAAGGCAGAAAGAATCCATAATTTTTTAAGCCCTGTGGCTGAAGAGGTGGGGGTTTATTTAGACCAAGCGGATCATTATCTTCCCAATCTTCAAGCCAATCAATTGGATTTGTCTGTTGGATTGGGATCCGAGATTAATCTTTTTGCGGAAGATTCTTGGAAAAGTTGGGATATAGTGCCCTATGCCCCCTATGCTAATTTTGCTTCCGTTTCTACAGGTGAGCAAGGATCAACTCAAAGGCTTAAGTCGCCAAGTCCAGAAGCAAAAGATGAAGAAGGATTTAATTGGAAATGGGCTGTCGGAGGAGTGGCCGTAGGGACTTTAATAGCTGGGGGTTTAAGTCTCTTGGGTGCTGGAGGGACAGGCTTTGTTACTAGTCTCTTGACTTGGACGGCTGCCGGAGGAACCGCTGCAGAAGCAGGATCAGCCTTGGTGCGTGTGGTGGCCACCGCTGGAGAGACGGCCTTAGCTAAGGCGGCTACGACTAGCTTGGCCAGACAAGCAGCTTGGCAAGGTTTGCGGAATGCTTTGGCTCCCTATGTTCGGAGTGTTTTAGGAGGCGTAGGATTAGCTGGGGTGACAACGGCTCTTGCCACTATTGCGGAATCAAGCGGCTTACCCAGTCCTATACCTACGGCGGAAGGTCCAGAGGGCCCAGACGGTCCAGACGACGTGGATGATACTGACGGAGAGACGGACACCGATGGAGATGATGAAGATCGTCGTCGGGAAGAGCTCTTGAATTTTCTTGAAACAAGCTGTCACCTTAGTCCGATTGAAGTTGATAAGTTTAGAGATGGAACGAGAGACTTAGGAAATACTAGAATTGGTAAGTTGTTTTTGTCTTTGCCTCTAGAAGATGAGTTTGGGATGGATCCCTTTGATGCTGAACTTGCTAAATTAAAAAACGAGTTGGACGGTTTAGTAGAGGGAGCCATCGATAGTGTAAGAAGCGTGCTCAAGGCCCAAGAAAATATTGAACGTTATGTTTTTGGTAGTTCTTCATTAGGCTTTTCATCAAGTATAGGCTCAAATCAAGAAGAAGAAATTAGGAAAGAGTTGGGAGGATTTTTACTAAGTTTGTCAAATCTAGGAGAGTTTAATACAGATCTTTATCCTTTGTTTTATGAAGAAGCAGCTATTGATGCGATGAGTTTATTATTTAATACTTTGTTAGAGACTGATTTTTTTGAAGCTCAGGATTTAAGTGATGAAGACAAATTTCGTTTTGGGCAGGCAATGATTGCTTACTATGAAGAAGAAGGAACAAACCTTAATTTGGATTATAGACTTGGCCCTCAGCAATATATACGACAATTTTTGGGTATAGAGACAGAGGATGGAGAGCCCTCTTTATTTGATCAAAACATAGTAGGACCACCTGAGGATTCTGCTTTATTCAATCCTCCCCGTAGCGGACGTTACCAAAGCGCTGCCCATGCTTTTGTCAATACTCTGGCTCTGGCTAGCATGGCTCAAAGAGAGGGAGCTGCGTTTATTCCTTTTAGTCTAGATATGGATGATGGAAACTTGCAATACTTACAAAGTCAATTTGCCCATAGTTTATTATCTCCTTATTTTACAGGTGATCATGATAAGCCTTTTGAATTTCTCTTATATCCACCCTTTCTTAATGAATTGTCTTCTATACTTGAGGGCTTAGAGGATGGGACGACTCTTTTTTTAGACACGACGGAGGATACTAATCTTATTCATCTTGATGGTGAGACTTTTTGGTCTACCTTAGAAATAAGAGAGGCCTGTCGGCACTATATGGTGGTCGAATTCTTAGCTCGGCTGCAATCAACGCCTATCAATGAAGATGGTTTTGATGAACGACCAGGGGCTGCCTATTGGCAATATTGGAAAGAACTTATGATAGAAGATGGGGTCGCTTTTGGTAGCGGATTAGACGAAGCAGAAATAGATATTTTTATTGATCATATGTCCCGTCTGCTGAGTCAGGAAATGACTTATCTAGAAATACTGGATCTAGTGCACGACACATGGGAAGATACTCTTTTGGGGATGACAGCTCAATATATAGCCGAGGGTAAAATTAGTGAAGAAGTAAGGATGGAATTTGCCGCTAGCCTTTTTATGGCGACTGTTATTGATCCTAGTTTTCCCAACTTGTCTCCTCAAGAAATGTCAGAGCTCATCCAAGAAAAAGCAGAAGAAGTCCATCGAGATGGTTTTAGAATGTAGTCTATTAAGAGTTAAGTTTTTTTCTAGAGTTTTTTATTAAAATCTAAACTCCAATGGTTTGCCTAACTACTTCTCCCATCATTTCATAACCTGCTAAAGAGGGATGTACCTCATCTTCTAAGACGCCTGCTTTAATTCTACCACTTTTGGGATGGACAAAGGCTTTATAAAAATCCAAGCGCGGTACCTTAAGCTGGCGGCTTAGGCGGACTAACCAATTGCGAAAGGTTTGTAGTTGTTTTTCTACTTTTTTCTCTCTTACGGGAGGTGGCAAGCCAATCCATGCCTGAACTTTTTCTTCTTTTAGTTCTTCTAGGATTTTTAAGTAAGTCAACTTGATCTTTTCGTAGGGGATGCCTTGATAAAAGTCATTGCTGCCTCCTAAGATAAGGCAGTGTTTGGGACATAAGTCCAAGACATCGCGATCCAATCTAGCCAACATATCTTGTAGACAGTCACCATTAACACCTTGATTAAGAATAGGTTGTCCTAGAGCTTGGCTCAAGCTAGCAACCCAAGAGCATCGAGGTCCAAACGGATAGCCATAAGTCAAGCTATCCCCTAAGGCAATAATTTGATAGGGGGTCATGATAGGCTTTTTAACTTTAAATAACCCTCCCTCCCGTATGGTTGGTTTTAAAGTTAAAAAGTTTATTTAGGTTCTCTCTCTTCGATCTAATTAGTTAAATTTAAAATAAATTTAAAATATTATTAGCGTTTCTTTTAATAGCTTATTTTCCTATAAACTTGGCTTTTCT
>JAGRNM010000115.1 GCA_020440745.1 Deltaproteobacteria bacterium | reverse complement strand
CAAACTAGAGAAAGCCCTCACACAAAAGGTCAGGGTTTTTTCTTCTCAAGTACAAACTTACCTTCAAGATAAAAAAATCGCCGATCCTAAATCTACAGTAGAGGATTTGGGTAGCTTGGGCGAAGTGGTTAAGCTTAATTTTGCTAAGGCAGAAGAAAAAACTTCTGCTCAGGCGGCTATTCAGAGTCAATTTGGGTCTGCTTGGGAGGTAGTAGCGACTAATCTTTTGCCAGAAGGAACGATTAAGGAAGGAGAAAACCCCGATCAATTAATGTTTTTAAAACTTAAGTCGGGCGCTTTAGAAGAATTAAAAGAAGACTCCTTAAGTCAGGCTGTTTCTACCGTCAGAAACCGTATTGATCGTTTCGGAGTTGCCGAACCCTCCATCAGACGGGCAGGGGACCAGCGCTTGGTTGTAGAAATGCCTGGAGAAGAAGATCCTGATCGGGTTTTAGACTTAATCATGCAACCGGGTCGCTTGGAGTTTAGACTGGTGGATGACCGTTTATCTCAAGAAGAGCTTTCAGCTTTGATATCTGAGGCTAGAAAAGCAACCGGTTTAAATGCAAAAGATTTTTCTGATGCAGCTACTCAGCAATTAAATGATTTTTTAAAAGACAAGCTGCCAGAAAATACCGAAATAGCTTGGCAGTACACTAGTATTGATCCCAAGACCAAACTAGCCACCGAAGCCAAGGCCTACCTATTAAATAAAAATATTCCGGTCAGTGGAGACATGTTGGATAATGCCCAGGTAGGAACCTTATATAATGATCCTTATGTCAGTCTTAGTTTTGATAATCTAGGCACTAAGGCTTTTGGGGAACTAACTAAAATTAATCAAGGTAAACAGTTAGCCATTGTTTTGGATGGCAAGGTTAACTCCGCTCCTGTCATTAAAGAACCCATTTTAACTGGTAATGCTCAGATTAGTCTTGGCTTTGGTACCTACGATCAAAAGATGCAAGAAGCCAAAGACTTGGTTTTGGTTTTGCGAGAAGGAGCTTTGCCTGCTGAATTAAAAGAAGCCACTAAGACTGTCATTGGTCCTAGTTTGGGTGAACGATCGGTAGAAAGAGGAATGCAGGCCTTGGTTTTAGCGGCTTTAGCTATTATGGTTTTTATGGCCATTTGGTATAAAGGAGCAGGTCTTATTGCTGATGTGGCCTTGATCTTTAATATGGTCTTTATTTTTGCTATCTTGACTCTTTTTGGTGCGACTCTGACTTTACCAGGTCTAGCGGGCATTGTGTTAACCTTAGGTATGGCCGTTGATGCTAACGTTATTATTTTAGAGCGTATTAAAGAAGAATTAAAAAGCGGCAAAAAAGTTAGAGCTGCAGTGGAAGAGGGCTATGCCCATGCTAAGAGTGCCATTGTGGATGCCAACCTTACCACTTTTTTAGCGGGTGTTGTGCTTTATCAGTTTGGCACCGGCCCAGTCCGTGGTTTTGCGGTAACCTTAATGGTGGGTATTTTAACTACTTTATATACAGCGATGTTATTGACCAAGATTTTTTACGAATTTAAAGCCTCGCGTCGTGGCGAGATGAAGATTAGTCTTTAATTTAATTGAGTCCAGTCTAACTGGGATTTTAATGCTATGAAAAAAGAACGAGAAATTCCCTTTATGCAATTACGTTATCTCTTTTTTGGGGTTTCTATAGCTTTAATGGGATTGGCAATTTTTTTCCTTTTTCAAAAAGGTCTCAAGTACGGCACGGACTTTGAGGGTGGTTTAAGCTTACTTTATGAGTTTGACAATCCAGTGACGGTACATGCTGTAGAAGAAGCTTTGCAGGCTTCTGGTAAGACTAATTTTGTTGCGCAAGAGTTTGGAGAATCTGAGGGTAAGCGTTTTGTGATTAAGGCAAAACTACCAGAAGAGCAAACTGACCACAGTGGTAATGATTTTACCAAGAGTCTTGAAGCTAGTTTTCCTGGAGTAAAGTTATTAAAAGAAGAGTTTGTAGGACCTAAGGTTGGACAAGAATTAAGAGAAAAAGGTCTTTGGGCGGTGGTATGGGCCTGGGTGGTGATGCTTTTGTATGTGGGATTTCGCTTTGATTTTTATTTTGCTCCCGGTGCCTTGTTTGCCTTGGTGCATGACGTTTTAATTGCTTTGGGGGCTTTTGCTTTTAGTGGGCGGGAGGTTAATTTAACTGTTGTGGCAGCTTTTTTAACGATTGTGGGTTATTCCATTAACGATACTATTATTGTCTTTGACCGTATCCGTGAAAATGCCACCTTGTATAAGGGTAGTTCTTTGGTTTCTGTGATTAATCGAAGTTTGACTCAGATTTTGATGCGGACTTTAATTACTTCTTTAACCGTGTTTTTTGCGGTTCTTGTACTCTTTTTAAGAGCGGAAGGTGACATTCAGGACTTTGCCTATGCCATGATCTGGGGTGTAGTGGCAGGTACTTATTCTTCTATTTTTGTGGCTTCACCTATTTATTTGTTCTTGAAGCGTGCTAAGTCTAGTGCTTAGTCTTGCAGCGATGTCTTCTTTTTCTGCTAAAGCTTGGGTGTTGTCTCCTCCTCAAAAAAGTCAGGCCCTTCATTTAGCTTCCGACTATAAAATTTCTCCTTTACTGGCCCAGTTATTAATCAATCGTCGGGTTCCTATTGAAGAAGTCTCTCAATTTTTGCACCCCAGTTTTTCCCAACTGCCTGATCCTAAGCAGATGTTGGGTATGGAAGAGGCGCTTGATCGTTTAGTAAAAGCAATTCAACAACAGGAAAAAATTACAATCTATGGTGACTACGATGTGGATGGTTGTACCTCTACGGCTTTGTTAATGGATTTTTTGACTCAGGTGGGAGCGAAGGTGGATTATTATATTCCCCACCGAGTTAAAGAGGGATACTCTCTTAATCCACAGGCCTTACATCAATTAAAAGAGCAAGGAAGCAAGGTTATCATTACTGTAGATAACGGAATCAGCGCTATCCAGTCGGCTCAAATAGCACAAGAGCTTAAGCTTGATTTAATTATTACCGACCATCATGAATTGCCTGCTAATCTGCCCCCGGCCTTGGCGATTTTAAATCCAAAACTTCATGGACCCCAAGGTTGGGGCAGAGAGTTGGCCGGAGTAGGTGTAGCTTTTTATTTGGCTATGGGACTACGTCGGGCCTTGCGGGAACAAGGTTATTTTAAAGATCAAGAGCCTGACTTAAAACAGGCTTTGGATTTAGTAGCCTTAGGGACTATCGCTGATATGGCGCCTTTACGCGGGCTTAACCGTCTTTTAGTTAAAGAGGGTTTAAAGGTTTTGACTTCTACCAAGCGTCCTGGCTTGCAAGCTTTAAAGCAAGTTTGTGCTTACACAGGGGAGATCAAGGCTTCTCAAGTAGCTTTTCACTTAGGTCCTCGTTTAAATGCTGTGGGTCGTTTAGAGGAAGCAAGCCTTGGGGTAGAGCTTTTATTAAGCCAAGACCTTGACCAAGCTCAATCCTTAGCAAGACGTCTTGATCAGGCTAATCGTGACCGCCGTATCTTGGAGTCTCAGATCACTGAAGAAGCTTTGGCTAAGGTAGAAGCAGAAGACTTTTTGCAAAACTATCAAAGTCTTGTTCTCTTAGGACAAAATTGGCACCCTGGAGTCGTTGGTATTGTTGCCAGTCGTCTGGTAGAAAAACACTATTTGCCTAGTATTGTTTTAACGCAAGATGGGGAATACCTAAAAGGCTCGGCGCGTTCTATTAAAGGCTTTTCTATGGTGGAAGCTTTAGAAGCTTGTTCTTCTTACTTAAGTAAGTTTGGAGGGCATACCTACGCAGCTGGCTTAAGTTTGCTTCCAGAAAAACTAGAGGACTTTAGGCAGGCTTTTGATCAGCAAGTTCGATTAAAATTAAAACCAGAGGATTTTAAGCCCAGTTTAAGTCTAGACGCTTCTTTGGGTTTAGAAGATATTCATCCTAGTCTCATGGAAGAATTAAAACTTTTAGAGCCTTGCGGTCTAGGTAATCCCGAGGCAGTTTTTTGTTTAGAAAAAGCCCAGGTCAAAGGGGCTAGAATTGTGGGAGAAAAACACCTCAAACTACAATTGGTTTCCGGTGCTCATCAACTGGAGGCCATTGCCTTTGGTAAGGGAGAAGACTACCTGCTACCCGATGGCGCTTGGGTGAGAACTGCCTTTATGCCCCAATGGAACGAATGGCAGGGAGTGGAGCGCCTTCAATTAAGGATTCTAGAAATAAAAGATCCTCAAGCTTGACAGAGTTGACGCAATGTGTTAGGGCCTTTTTAAACTGGTTTTCCTCCCTCTTCCAGGGTGTCCATGACTTATTCATATTAAGTATTTTTAGGAAGGCCATTTTTGAAACCATCAACCCTATAGTTTTGGAGGAGCTTTCATCATGGCTAAAAAAAGACAAAATCGTCAAAAAGTAGTACGTGCTAAAAAAAATAAGACCTTAGGAGGTCTAAACTTGGCTCGAGAGAATTTATTAGACCGTTTAGAGCCTTTGCAAGAGGCGGTTTTCCATTTTGAAGGAGAAGCCCAAGCCTTATTAAAAAAATTGCAAGCTCAAGGGCAAAAAACCAGAAAAGAAATTTTAAAGGGAGTGGAAGAAATTTTGAGTAAAGTAAAAGGTATTGAAATTTTAAATCGTGCTAGCAAGAATCGTCGTTCTTTAGAGAAGGAGATCAAAGCTTTAGCGGAGGACCTGATGCTTAGTCTTAAAGAAATCGAAAGTAAATTGAGTGGTGAGCTATTACATGAGGCTTTTGGCCGCTCTAAACATTTATTAGCCGATATTCAGGCTCTTTTATCGGAGGGTACCTGGATGGCCAAACTTAAAGAAGGTGTCAAACAAGGTCAGGCTGAGATTTATCGCTTTTTAAGTCTACCAAGAAATACCGAGGTGCTTCGTTTAAAACGTAAGGTAGACCAACTAGAAAAGAAGGTCGTAGTTTTAAATAAAAAGGCTGCATAAGACCTGATTATTTCCGTGAACAACTCGTTTATCTTATATTAGATAAACACCCATCAATAAACCCCGAGGCCACTTCTTTTTTGAGGAGTGGCCTTTTTATTTTGTCTGAACTCATTGAGTTTTTAGTTTTTAGTTTTTGAGTTTTAGTTTAAAGAAGACAGCATGGCTAATTTAGAAAAAGCGACCTTTGCGGCTGGTTGTTTTTGGGGAGTCGAGGCTAACTTTAGAAAAGTAAAAGGAGTCGTTCATGCGACTGTTGGCTACACCGGTG
>JAGRNM010000114.1 GCA_020440745.1 Deltaproteobacteria bacterium | reverse complement strand
CAGTTGAAACTAATGAGGAAGCATTTAATAAAGTCGCGGGGGTCGACATAATAGCCTCTTACTTGTGAAGATTAAAATAAATGAACAATTAGGCTATAAACTAAAAAAGAAAAGTACAAAAGTCAAAAAACTTAAAAATTAATTCCTTCCTCACCCGCGCTTTTTAACTCCAAAACCGGAGCCTCTTGACCTTGTTTGCCCATAGAACATTGACCTTCAAAGAAAGCCCCCTCACTAATCACCAAGCCGGGAGAACAAATCTCGCCCCGTACCACCGCAGGAGGATGAATCTCGATTAAACTCTTAGCATCAATGTGTCCTTCTACATGACCCCTAATCACTACCTTATTGACCTCAATCTGAGCAGAGACTTTAGCGCCCTCGCCAATAATTAAGGTGCCTTCGCTAAAAACCTCGCCTTTAAACTCGCCTTTAATTTCTACCGTACCAGAAAAAGTCAACTTACCCTCAAAAGAAGCATCCTGCTCAATTAAAGTCTGGGCTCCTGTTGCCCTTCCATCACGAAAAGAAGACTCTGCTTTTTCTCCAAACATTGCTAAACCTCCTTACAAATAAAATTAAAACAAAGCATTTTTAATAAATTAAACAATTATAGTGTTGTAAATTCTATCCAAGTCCTCAGGACTATAAAACTCAATCACCACCTTACCTTGTTGACCTTGGGATTTGATTTTGACCTTAGTTCCTAAGTGCCTACTAAGCCGCTCTTCTAAAAAACGCTGCTGGGGTTGAGAGCGCAAAACCTGTACACGAGTTTTTGGCTCTTTAGCTGTTTTAAGATGACGAATCAGCTGTTCTAAATCTCTAACGCTTAAAGCTTGCTCTAAGACCTTCTTTTTAAGTTTTAGCTTGTCTTCATCACTTTCCAAAGACAAAAGGGCCCTAGCATGGCCCATGCTAAGTCGGCCTTCAATAATGTCGGCACGAATAGCTTCAGGCAAACCCAAAAGACGCAAAGTATTGGCAATGGTAGAGCGATCCTTGCCCACACGACTAGCCAACTCCTCCTGACTAAAACCGTATTTTTGCTGAAGTTCTTGATAGGCCAGGGCTTCTTCAATAGGATTTAAGTCTTCTCTTTGAATGTTTTCAATTAAAGCAAGCTCTAAGACTTGATCCGCCTTAGCTTCACTCACCACCACCGGCACCTTTTCTAAACCCGCCAACTTACTCGCGCGCAAGCGTCTTTCCCCAGCAATCAATTCGTATTTGCCCCCTTCAATGGCACGCACAATTAAAGGCTGGATCAACCCCTGCTCTTTAATAGACTCAGCAAGCTCCTCCAGGGCTTTTTTGTTAAAAAGTTTTCTGGGCTGAGCTCTAGAAGGAAGAATATTCTCTACCACACAAAGAAAGTGATGACCCGAAGTCTCCCCTTCTTGACTTTTAGACACCGGCAATAAAGAAGCTAAGCCTTTTCCCAGCGCACGATTTTGCATAGAAATTTCCCTTCTATATGATTTTAATGTTTTTAATTTTTAAATTAAATTTTTTAAATTTATAAAATCAAAACTTTTTTGTTTTAAGCCACCTGACTTTTTACTAAAGGAACCTCTCCGCTTTCTGCCTCTATTTTTTTCTCTTCCAACAAACCAAGCTTAATTAAAAACTCTTTAGCCAAGTCCAAATAAGCCACCGCCCCACGACATTGTAAATCGTACATAATAATTGATTTGCCATGACTAGGACTTTCACTCAGTTTTACATTACGAGGAATAGCCGTCTCAAAAAGCTTATCAGGAAAATGCGCCCTTAGCTCCTCAGCCACTTGCCTGGAGAGATTATTACGACCATCAAACATAGTTAGTACAATACCCACCAAACTTAAGTTAGGATTAAGGTGTTTCTGTACCAAATCCACCGTCTTCATTAATTCTCCCAAGCCCTCCATAGCATAATACTCACTCTGTACCGGCACCAAGAGACCCTGAGTGGCTGTTAAGGCATTGATGGTAAGCAAGTTTAAAGAGGGAGGACAGTCTAAGATGACAAAATCATAGTCCTTGCTTAACTTAGCCAAGGCCTCACTCAGACGTTTTTCTCTAGAAAAAGCGCTGACCAATTCCAACTCGGCTCCCACTAACTGAGTATTAGATGGAGCCAAATCCAAAAAATCTAAGGCCGTCCTCTGCAGGACTTCTTCTAAACTGGCCTCGCCCAAAAGCACCTCATAAATACTGGCCTTAAGCTCTTGTTTATTAATCCCCAAACCACTGGTAGCATTGCCCTGAGGATCTAGATCGATGAGCAGGGTTTTCTTTTCCGCAGCCGCTAAACAACTGGCAAGATTAACCGCAGTTGTGGTTTTACCCACACCACCTTTTTGATTGGCTAAAGCAAGAATATACATTTGCTAAAAAAAGGTTTAAAAACCTTTATAAAATAAATAGTTATGGATATTTAGGACCTGGTAGGAATAAAGGAAGATAAGTCTAGTTAAACGAAAGCTCTTTAGCTTGGCAAGTAAAATGATGACAGAAAAGCCCAAAAAAGCCCTAAACCCCTCTTACCTATGAAAATAAAGATTAAAAACTTAAGCTAAATCCCTGAGCAAATGGGATAGGAGGATAGGTTTTTGAGAAAAAGGATTTTTTCCTAAGTCCAGAAGCCGTACCGAGAAAGCAAAACCAGACTTTGAAGCAGCCAAACGGAGAAAGTCCTCGTGGGTCTTGGAACTAGAAAAAACATACCAGTCTTTCCAAGGCAAGAGCGAAGCCCGGACTAGCTTTATTAATTTTTCTGGCGAGGCTGTTCCACGTGAAACAACTTTAATCTCTGGTTTGACAAACAAAGATTGGCCCTCAAGCTTGAGACTGAGCTCTTCAAAGCGCTGAGCACTGACAGAGAGCTGATTTAGACCCAAAAAGTTGGCTGTTTTTTGAAGAAAGGCGGCTTTCTTTTGTTTAGACTCTACCAAAAGCATTTTCTGCTTAGGCTTTAATAAAGCCCACACCAAGCCAGGAAGACCAGCGCCCGATCCCACATCGATCCATAAGCTATTTTTGGAAGCCAAAGAGGAGTCCTTCAAAAAGACCTGAGCCGCCAGTAAACTATCCACCACATGGTCCTCAAAAAAAACTTGCCCGGTTTTGGCACCCGTCAGGTTAAACTGCTGATTGGCCTCTTGGACTAAATCCACATATTGGGCAAGCTTAGATGCCAAGACTTGGACTGAGACATTTGTTTCACGTGAAACATAGTCATGGACCTGCATAAATTCTTGAATAGATTGAACCAGAGAAGACATAAACTAAACCGCCTTAGCTAGCTCGCGCTTACGCAAGTACATGGCCAAGACCGAAAGAGCAGCGGGCGTAACCCCAGAGATCCTTGAAGCTTGGTCTAAGCTTTGGGGACGGATTTTTTCTAGTTTTTCTACTACTTCAGCAGAAAGCCCAGGAAGACCTTGATAAACAAAATCTATAGGAATTTTAAGGCCTTGCATTTTTTCTAAGCGATGGATTTCGTCTTGTTGACGACGAATATAGCCTTCGTATTTAATCTGAATTTCTACCTGATCACGCGCTTCTAAAGAAATAGACTCTAAAAGTCCGCTCAGTTCGGGCTTTAGGCTTAAGATATCCTCAACCTTAAGCTCGGGACGACGGAGCCATTCCGCCAAGGTCATCGGTTGCTCGATTTCGGTCCAGCCTTGAGAGCGCAGTCTTTGATTAATGGCTTCCTTGGGGACTATTTTTAAAGTCTCCAGGGCTTCTTGGAGTTTTTGAATGTCTTTTTTCTTTTGTAAGAAGAGCTCATAGTCTTGGTCGCTGACTAAACCTAGAGAGCGGCCCAAGTCTCGCAAACGCAAGTCCGCATTGTCTTCTCTCAACAAGAGTCGGTGCTCAGCCCTGGAGGTAAACATACGGTAGGGCTCGCCCGCGGTGCCTTGGGTCACCAAATCGTCGATTAGCACTCCAATATAGGCTTGAGAACGACTTAAAACCAAAGGTTCTTCCCCCCTAAGTCTTAAAACTGCGTTGATACCCGCCATAAGGCCTTGTCCAGCAGCTTCTTCATAGCCGCTAGTGCCATTAATTTGTCCCGCATGAAACAAATAAGCTACCTTTTTGGTCTCCAGCCAAGGGTAGAGCTGGGTAGGAGGCACATAGTCGTACTCAATGGCATAGCCTGCCCGCATGATCTCTGCCTTTTCTAAACCAGGAATCTGCTTTAAAAAAGCCAGCTGGATATCAATAGGGAGGGAAGTGGAAAGGCCATTCACATAGACTTCCCGTGTTTCTAGTCCTTCGGGTTCTAAAAAGAGCTGATGGCGGTCTTTTTGGGGAAAACGCATGACCTTATCCTCGATAGAAGGACAATAACGGGGACCCACGCCCTCAATCTTACCCGAATACATAGGAGAACGGTGAATACCCGCTCGGATGGCCTGATGAACTCCCTCATTAGTATAGGTGATGTGACAAGGAAGCTGGGGCAATTCAATGCGATTATTAGAAAAACTAAATTTTTGCGGCGGCGAATCCCCAGCTTGTTCCTCTAACCCCGCAAAATCAATCGTACGCCCATCTACTCTAGGGCAGGTGCCTGTCTTCAGACGTCCTATTTCAAAACCAAGCTGGGCAAGAGAACCAGAAAGCTTTAAGGCGGCCGCGTCTCCTGCCCGACCACAGGCAAAGTTGTTTTCTCCAATATGAGCCAGACCATTAAGAAAGGTGCCCGTGGTCAAAACTACCGCCCGAGCAGGAAAAAAAATCCCCAAAGAACTCAAAACCCCCGTAACCTGACCTTTTTCTAGGCCCAACTGGTCGGCAAAGGCCTGTTTGATTTCTAAATTAGGGGTGTTTTCCAAAACCCACTTCATACGCTTTTTGTACAAGAATTTATCAGCCTGAGCCCGACTGGCCCTCACCGCCGGACCCTTACTGGTATTGAGCACCCTAAATTGAATCCCAGTGGCATCGATGTTTTTACCCATTTCTCCACCTAGGGCGTCCATTTCTTTAACCATATGCCCCTTACCCAGACCTCCAACGGCGGGATTACAGCTCATATGGGCAATATTATCTAGGTTGGAAGTCAACAAGAGGGTAGAGGCCCCCATTTTGGCCGAGGCCAAAGCAGCCTCACAACCCGCATGACCAGCACCCACAATAATCACGTCATAGCTTTTTTCGTAAGTAATCATATTTAATTAAAATTAATCAAAGTCTTAAGGGCTTTGTTCCACGTGGAACA
>JAGRNM010000113.1 GCA_020440745.1 Deltaproteobacteria bacterium | reverse complement strand
AAAGTTTTATGAAAAGAGTCCAAAAACTCTTTTTAGAAGTTTTAATAATATCACACATCTCCCTTACCTCGGTTTTTTAAGTCCAAGGACCCTCTGCTAGGCAAAGCTTGCATTCAATCGATTATTTAAAGTACCCGGTAAAACCACCTTAATTAATGATTGAGAGCTATCCCGGACTTTGTTTAGATACCCGTTATCTTAATGATAGACCCATAGTATTTTCCGTCAATAGGCTTTTGTGGATGAAGAAAAACTCTAAAGATTTTAGTTGGATGGATTTAGCTATTTTTGAAGCTAAAAAGTCTCTTAAGACTTCGCCCAATCCTAGGGTGGGTTCCCTTTTGGTTAAAGCTAATCAATTATTGGCTAAAGGCTATCACCAAGGCCCTGGAAAAGCCCACGCTGAGGTGGAAGTATTAAGGCAGGCTAAAGAGGCTAAAGGTGCCACTTTGTTTGTTACTTTAGAGCCTTGTTGTCATGAAGATAAAAGAACACCTCCTTGTGTGCCTCAGATTATTAAAGCAGGAATCCGTCGTGTGGTGGTGGGCAGTAGGGATCCCAATCCCCAGGTTAGAGGAAAAGGGATCGCTGCTTTACGCCGTGCTGGCATTGAGGTGATTGAGGGAGTTTTAAAAGAAGAGTGCGAGGCGCTTAATCCTTTTTATTATTATAGTATGAAGCAAGGCTTGCCCTATGTGATTTTAAAGATGGCAAGTTCTTTAGATGGGAAAATAGCTTTAGCTAATGGTCGTTCTAAGTGGATTACTTCTACTCAAGCAAGACAGCATGTCCATCAACTAAGGTCTCAGATGGATGGGATTGTCCTTGGTGTAGGGACTGTTTTAAAAGACAATCCTCTTCTTAATGTTAGAGGGGTGCCAGTCAGTCATCAACCTAAGCGGATTATTTTGGATCCTCATTTAAAGATAGGTCTTAGGGCTCGTGTCTTGGGTTCTCTTAAACATCAAGAGACCTGGATAGTCTGTCTAGCAAGTTCTTTAAAAAAACCAAAGGCCGGCCTTTTAAAAAAGAAGGGTGTTTTTTTATTGCCCTGTCCTGTGCTCGGTAATGGTTTTTTTTCTTTAAAAGCTTTATTAAAGCTTTTAGCTAAGCAGGGGGTCCAAAGCCTTATGGTAGAAGGTGGTCCTTGTACTTGGACAGAGTTTATCCGTCAAAAAACTTACGAGGAAATTTGGCACTATGTGGCGCCTAAGTTTTTGGGAGGGGAGAGCCGTTCGCTTTTGGGAGCTTTGGGTTTAAAAACTTTGCCCAAGCAGTCTCCTTTAAAGCTTATAGCGAGTGAAAAGCTGGGGGAGGATTTTTATTTGAGATACAAAAGCTTATAGTGACTTATTTGCTTCTAGAATTTTTTTCACTTTTTCCAATTCTTTAATATCTTCTAGGTCGCGGGGCCGGCCGGCAGACTTTTTGGATTTGAGAAGATCTTGATAGTTTAAAGCAGGAATTAATAAACCATCCATCTCTAAAAAGTCTCTTGATTGGTAGGCTTTTTCAAAGTCGAGTCCTTTGACTTTGGTGAGTATATCGACCCTTAAGTAGTCTTTAAAAACGGTAATTTCATGATCTGAAATTTCTTTTGCAGTGGTTAAGCTTGCTGTGCCTATGCCAGCTTCTTTGAGAGCTTTTAAAAGTTTTTCAGTATTTTTTTGAGTAGCTTTAATAAATAAATCGATGTCTTTGCTTACTCGAGGGATGCCATAAGCAATGACTAGCATTACACCTATTAATAAGGTAATCCACTTCATTTTTGTTCAAGGATTTTAACAGACTGAAATGAGGATCGGCCATCGGGAAGGTCCACTTTTGTAATTTTTTGGATAAACCGGGCCTTTTGAAAAGCTTGTCTTAGTCTTTCACTCATACTTTTTTGAAGAAACCAGCGCATTTTAGCTTCTAAAGATTCTTCTTCAAATTCATGGGAGATGCTCGGTTCCATTTTGTTAGCCTAGCATAGGCCTCCTTGCTTTATCAAATGACTAAAGACTTTTTTAAAAAGTAGAGAGAATTGCTTTTTATAGGGAGGGTTTAAGGCTTATTGACGGCTAATCAATCCAGAAAAATCCTTATTTGTGCCCTTGACGACTTAAAACTTTATGCCTAGAGGTCAAGGCCTTATGTTTACTGGCATTATCCAAGGTATCGGAACGGTCCAAAAGATAGAAAATCACAAAAATTATTCTAGGCTTTGGATCAAAAGTTCTTTTTCTCTTAAGGGCGCTAAGCTTGGGGATAGTATGGCAGTGGATGGTTGTTGCTTGACCTATACCAGCCTTAAGGGAAGGCTTTTTTCTGCAGATTTGTCGCCAGAGACCCTAGACAAAACTCGTTTTGCTCAGATTCAAGCAGGTGAAGAAGTCAATCTTGAAAGACCCTTGCGTTTAGGAGAAGAACTAGGAGGTCATCTTGTCCAAGGTCATGTGGATGCTTTGGGAGAAATTAAGTCTAAAAAATTATTTCGCGCCAAGCCTCAGTCTTATTATTTGGTAGAAATTAAAGTGCCTAGATCCTTAATGACTTATATGATTCCTAAGGGATCAGTGGCGGTGGATGGGATTAGTTTGACGATTAATGAAATAAAGTCCAATAAAATCAAGCTCTGTATTATTCCCCACACCCAGTCTAAGACCACTTTGACAGGTAAAAAGGCCGGTGATAAGGTGCATTTAGAAGCGGATATGATGCTAAAATTTTTGGAAAAGATTTTTAAAAATAAAGCAAAAAAGTCTTTATAGCTTCTAAAAAAGGTGGTTTTTAAAGTGGTTTCGGGAATATTATCTGCTTTTAACACTCTTTATTTAAAAAAATAACATGCCTAAAAATCTTAAAGAATTTAATTCTAGTATTGAGCGAGTCAAGGCCGCTTTAGCAGACTATGCTGAAGGCAAGATGGTTATTTTGGTGGACGACGAGGATAGAGAAAACGAAGGTGATTTGGCCATGGCCGCAGAAAAAGTCACGCCGGAGGCTATTAATTTTATGGCTAAATACGCTAGGGGACTCATTTGCCTCTCGCTAACAGAAGAAAAACTTAAGGAGTTGCAGCTGCCTTTAATGGTTCAGGATAATTCTAGTCTTTTTGAAACAGGCTTTACTGTTTCCATTGATGCAGTAGAAAACACTACTACTGGTATTAGCGCCGCGGATCGGGCAGTGACGATTTTAACAGCTATTAAAGACGGTTGTCGTCCAGAAGAGTTGGGACGACCTGGACATATTTTTCCTCTCCGTGCTCGAGAAGGCGGCGTCTTAGTGCGTACTGGTCAGACCGAGGGCTCGGTGGATTTGGCCCGTTTAGCAGGCTTAAAATCCGCAGGTGTGATTTGTGAGATTATGAACGATGATGGCACCATGGCCCGTATGCCTGATTTAGAAAAATTTTCTAAAGAACATAACTTGGTGATTGTTAGCGTAGCAGATTTGGTGCGTTATCGCTTGCAGCAAGAGTCTTTGGTTTCTTTAACTAGTGAGGCTGAGTTGCCTACGGAGTATGGTGATTTTAAAATTAAAGTCTTTGATAACGTGGTGGACGATCAGCATCACGTGGCCTTAGTTAAAGGAGAGATTAATCCAGACGAGCCTACTTTGGTAAGAGTCCATTCCGAATGTTTAACCGGTGATAGTTTTGCTTCGCTTCGTTGTGATTGTGGTCCTCAATTGCATCGGGCTATGGAGATGGTTCAAGAGGCCGGTAAGGGAGTCATCCTTTATATTAGACAAGAAGGTCGTGGTATTGGATTGCCCAATAAGATTAAGGCCTATACCTTACAAGAAAAAGGTTTAGATACAGTAGAAGCTAACGAACAATTGGGTTTTAAGCCAGACTTAAGGGATTACGGAATAGGAGCCCAGATTTTGGCTTCTTTAGGTTTAAAAAAATTGCGTCTCTTAACTAATAATCCTAAAAAAATAGTTGGCCTAGAGGGTTATGGCTTACAGATTGTCGAAAGAGTCCCCATCGAGATCGAAGCCCATCAAAAGAATCGGGACTACCTAAAAACAAAGCGAGAGAAGATGGGGCATCTTTTGAGTAAAGTTTAAAGCTAGGCTGTTTTGTTGGAGCGATGAAGATTTAAATTCCTCCCCTTGTTTAAGAGGAGGTGGCCAAAGCCTCGAATGGGTGCCTTTGGCAGGTGGATGAGTCCTGTTTTGTTTAGTTGGAATAAATTTCCAGTTGCGGGACAATCCAGCCCTAAAGGGCACCTCTCTTCAAATGAGGAGGGGAATATTTAGCTTAATTTTTTATGGAATAATCCTATGGGAGTATCAGCAACAATTAACTCCTCTCTTTCTGCCAAAGACTTAAAACTAGTGATTANCACCAGTCGCTACAACGAAGAAGTCTGTGAGGGACTTTTGCAAGGTGCTTTAAGTCAGTTAGAAGACTTAGGTCTTACTCGGGAAAAACTTTTTATCGAGCGCGTGCCCGGTGCCTTTGAGTTACCCTTAGCTGCTCAATATTGGGCTAAGACTAAGAAAGTAGAGGGAGTGATTTGCTTAGGGGCGGTTATTAGAGGGGAGTCAGCTCATTTTGATTATGTATGCCAAGGGGTGACTTTTGGTTTGATGAAGGCAAGTTTAGAAACAAATCTGCCAATGGCTTTTGGTGTGTTGACTACCGATAACGAAGCTCAGGCTTTAGCTCGCAGTGCTCAAGACGAGCATAATAAAGGAGCCGAAGCGGCAAGGACCATAGTAGAAATGGTGACTTTGAAAAAAAGACTTTTATAAAGTGGATTAAGTAAAATGGGTATTCGTCGCAAAGCCAGAGAAGCTGCCTTACAACTACTTTATGCTTGGGATTTGTCCCAAGGAATCTCTCCACATCATTTTGAGGTGGCTTCTCAAGAAGCTCGTCTACCCTTAAGTGGTGCCGATGAGGTCGAAGCAAGACGACAGGATCTCAATCATTTTTGTAAAAAATTAATTGATGGTGTTTTAGCCCACCGAGAGGTGCTTGATGAAGTGATTCAGGCGACAGCTACTCATTGGCGGCTTAGTCGTATGGACGCGGTGGATCGTAATTTGTTACGCATGGGTGCTTTTGAAATTTTGCATTGTCCTGATATCCCTAAACAGGTAACTTTAAACGAGAGCATTGAATTAGCTAAAAAATTTTCTACCAAAGAGTCCTCAGGTTTTATTAATGGTATTTTAGACCACATAGCTAAGGAAAAAGCTTCTTAAGGAAAGGTAGACTTTGGTTTTATTAAAGATCAGCTCTGAGAATTTAGATCAAGTGGATCGAGACTTAG
>JAGRNM010000112.1 GCA_020440745.1 Deltaproteobacteria bacterium | reverse complement strand
AACGGTAGCCTCTTTTTTTAATGGCAACAGCGTGGATAGTAACTCCGCCTACCTCATGACTTTTATGATGGGGGATTTCGGTAATAGGGTTACTTCAAAAACGTTTAATAAAAGCCCCCACGCCTTTAGGACAAACAATGGGGGTATGATTGCTAAAATATTTATAGCTAAAAATATCCAAATGGTCATAACAAGCATGACTAATAATAATAGCACTGATTTTGGGTAAATCCTGGGGCTTCATGCCTGGAGGGACAGCCCGGTTTCCTTTGAGGAAGATTTTTGGAGAAAAATTAGGGTCAGTTAAAAAATATTGGTCTCCCAAACGAAGAAGATTGCTTCCGTGACCAAGGTGAGTAATTTGATAGGGTGTGGAATTCATATGCTTTTATTTTAGTAAACTTTTAGTTTATTTTCATAGTCCCTTTGTTCCTAAGAAGCAAGATTAGAATGGGAGTCTAAAAAAGCTCTAAGTTAAGGAAGTTTATGGTACAAGCTCAAGCCCAGTCCAATTTTTTTAGACCCACTCAGGCCAGGATAGACTTAAGAGCTTTAAAAAGCAATGTCAGCTTGGCTCAGTCTTTATTAAAAGGATCAGGTCAGTTGATTCCCATTGTCAAGGCCAATGCTTACGGTCATGGAAGCTTAGAAATAGCTCTGCTTTTAAAAGAGATGGGGATTGCTTCTTTAGGAGTGGCCACAGTGGAGGAAGCTTTAATTTTAAGGCAAGGGGGTTTTGATGGAAGAATTTTAATTTTAGGTGGTCCTATGGAGGCTCCTGTGGAAGTCTTGCAGGATTTTGCTTTGGAGCCTTGTCTTTTTGAAATGGCTTCTTTGGAAGGATTAGAGAAAAATTTAAAAAAGCCTTTAGGCGTTTCTATCAAAGTAGACACCGGTATGGGGCGTTTGGGTTTTTGGCCGGAGGATTTGGACTTGGTCTTGAAAAAACTCAAAGCTTCTTCTGTTTTAAAATTAAAAAGTGTCTTTAGCCACTTAGCCAGCGCAGAAAATCCCAAGAGCGAAGCGGTGCTTAAGCAAAGAGAAGTGTTTGAAAAGGTCAGAAAACAGGTTCAAAAATTTTTTCCATCCAGTCCTTGTTTTCATCTTGTTAATAGTGCGGCTTTAATGGCGGGTCAGATGCAGGATGCTGACTGGGCTAGACCTGGTTTAATGCTTTACGGTGTGGCGCCTGAAAGGACTTTGCCCCGTACCCAAGCCCTTGAACCAGTCATGAGTTTTACTACAAAGATTTTTAGTCTAAAAAAAATACCCCGTGGTCAGGCGGTTAGTTATGGTGGTACTTGGGTTGCACTTAGAGATAGTCGGGTGGCGATTTTGCCAGTGGGTTATGCAGATGGTTATAGGAGACACTTAAGTAATCAAGGCGAAGTCTGGATCGATGGCAAGCTTTGTCCTGTGGTGGGTAGGGTCTGTATGGATTTAACTTTGGTGGATGTCACCGATTTAAAATCAGCTCACCTGGGCCAGGAAGTTGAACTATGGGGGAAAAATTTACCCGTAGAAAAAGTAGCTGAACAAGCGGGTACCATTGCCTACGAATTACTCTGTGGCGTAGGTTTGCGAGTGCCAAGAGTGTATACAAACTAATTTATCCTTGATATCCCTTGGCCACAGGATAGTAGCGTTTTTTATTTTCACCCATGATTGATTTTTTAAAAAATTTTAGTCTTAGGTTTCCCTGGGTCCATGATTTTTTTCACTGGTTGGGGAATAATTTTAGACAGATTTTTTTGGACTTAGGAGCCTTTAGTTTTTTTGCGGCCAAGGCTTTTCGTTGGACTTTTCAGGGGCTTTTTCATGTCAGGGTTTGGGTAGAACAAATGATGAAAATCGGTGTGAGTTCTACACCTATTGTAGCCTTGGTGGGTTTGTTTTCCGGTATGGTCTTTGCTTTACAAACGGGACAGGCTTTTAAGCTTTTTAATGCAGAGAGTTTAGTGGGTTCTACCGTGGGGGTGGCCTTGGCAAGGGAGCTAGCTCCGGTTTTTACCGCTTTAATGATTGTGGCTAGAGCAGGATCGGGCATGGCTGCGGAAATTGGAACCATGCGGGTGACAGAACAAATCGACGCTTTAGAGAGTATGGCGGTTTCTCCTATTAATTACTTAGTGGTACCTAGACTATGGGCGACCACCCTGATGATGCCCCTTTTGGTGATGATCTTTAATGGCCTGGGGCTTTTGGGTTCTTATGTGGTGAGCGTTTTTTTGTTGGAGTTTTGTGAGGGGGTTTATTTTTTTTGTTATCGTTATATTGTGGATCCCGATGATTTTTATCAAGGGATTATCAAAGCAGTTTTTTTTGGGATAGCCCTTAGTTTGATTGCTTGTTACCAAGGTTATTCTACTCGTGGTGGAGCAGAAGGTGTGGGTAAGGCCACTACCAAAGCGGTGGTGTATGGCTCGGTATGCGTTTTGGTGATGAATTACTTTTTAGCCATTTGGTTGATTGAGTGGTTTCGTTATTAGTTTTTAATTTTTTATTTTCTGATGATTCAATTAAAAAACATTCATAAGTCTTTTAAGGATCAAAAAGTCCTCAATGGTTTAAGTCTAGAAATCCCAGAGGGTAAGACTACCGTCATTCTGGGTCCTTCTGGAGAAGGCAAAAGTGTCCTATTAAAAACTATCTTAGGTCTTTTGCCTCCCGATGAGGGTGAGGTTTATTTAGAAGGGGAAGAGCTTTATTCTTTAAAAGAAAGGGAATTAACAGCTAAGAGGCGACTTTTTGGGATGGTTTTTCAAAATGCAGCCCTTTTTGACTCTTTAAATGTTTACGAAAATTTAGCCTTTCCTTTGCGCATCCATACCGATTTTCCAGAAAAAGAAATCCAAGCCCAGGTGGAAGAAAAGCTAGCTCAGGTGGACTTAAGTGGGCGAGAAAGCAAATTGCCCAGTGAGCTCAGTGGTGGAATGCGTAAAAGGGTAGGCTTGGCCAGGGCCCTTATGTTAAGGCCAAAAATTGTGCTCTTTGATGAACCAACGACTGGTTTGGATCCGCTTTTGACCCAGTCTATTGATGACTTAATTGTAGACACTCAAAAGCGCTTTAACCTAACTTGCGTGGTGGTCAGTCATGATGTAGCTAGTGGTTTAAGAATGGCTCATAACGTGGCCATGCTTAAAGGTGGGACAATTTTAGAACAAGGTCCGCCGCAGGAGTTTGTTAAATCCGACAAAGAGTTTGTAAAAAAATTTTTGAATGCGGCGGCGATTAAAACATAATTTTTTTGTTTGCTTTTGCCTTAAATTAAAAATTTAGAAAATCAACTTTAAGATGAAACGTCATTTTTCCACTGAAGCCAAAGTAGGCGCCTTTGTTTTTGTCGCTATTTTGCTCTTAATGTACATTACCCTGGATGTGAGCCAGTTGGGTTTTAATTGGGGTGGTACTTATAAGGTCTACGTGGTGATGGACCTTGCGGAAGGGATTAGTCGTAAGACGCCGGTGCAAATTGCTGGTATTCCCGTGGGTGTGGTCAACCGTGTGGAGTTAACCAAGGATCAAAAAGCTAGGCTAGAGATTGAATTAGAAAAAGGGGTCACCATTGATAAAGATGCTTCTGCCGAAGTAAGAACTAGGGGAGTTTTGGGAGATACCTATATTGAGATCACTCCCTCCGGTCAGCAAAGGGAGTCCATTGAGTCGGGCGGTACCGTCTCTAAGGTCAAACCGGCCCCTGACTTTCAACAACTAGCCCGAGACATGATGTTATTGAGCGAGGACTTAAAGGCCATCACTAAGTCTATGCGTGAGTACTCGGAGGGAGAAAATTCTCGAGCTGCTAAGATTTTGGAAAACATGGAAACCCTAAGTCGCGAGTGGGTTAAGCTAACTCAGAGTTCTTCTAAAAATACAGAAGCATTAATTGCTAATTTGGCAGCGATTAGTGCGGACATGAGAGAGCTTTCTTCTTATGGGCGAGAAGACATGAAAGAAATTTTGCAGGGGATGAATCAAATTACCACAAATTTGGTGGAGGGAAAGGGAAACATTGGAAGGGTACTTAAAGACGAGAGTCTTTATGAAACTGGGGAAGAGATTTTACAAAACGTCAGCGATCTTACTCGTACAGTAAGGAGTTTTCAAACCGAGATTGATTATCATCTAGAATACTTAGGTCAGGCGGGCGAGGCTAAAAACTATGTTAATCTTAAGTTGGCGACTAGTCCTGATAAGTATTTTCTTTTTGGGATAGCAACCGATCCCAGTCCACCTCCTAGTTTAAGTACAGAAACTGAAGTCAGAACCACCGATGGAGTGACCTCCACTATTCTGCGAGAAAAAAGCGAAGAAAATACTCTACGTTTTAATGTTCAGATTGCTAAGCGCTTTAAGGACTTGACTGTTCGTGGTGGTTTGATCGAGTCCAAGGGTGGTGTGGGTTTGGATTATAATAAAGGGCCTTTTCAGGTGAGTTTAGAGACTTTTCGTTTTGGAGACAATGGTCCTAATTTAAAAGCCAAGGGCCAACTCAATATTACTCCTACTTTTTATTTAATGGGTGGGGGAGATGATTTGTTAAATCGCTTTGATGGTCCTGATTGGTTTGTGGGAGCAGGTATTCGTTTTACTGACGATGACTTAAGCGCTCTCTTTGGGGGAGCTAGTTTATTGACTAGATAGCTTAAGCTTTTAATTTAAATCCTTTTAGAAACTGAAAGTAGAGTAGACCCATGACCAAAATTAAACGAGCCCTTCTTAGTGTGTCAGACAAAAGCGGTATTGTAGACTTGGCTCGTTATTTAAGTAAACAAGGAGTGGAGATCCTTTCCACTGGGGGGACTCAGAGACTTTTGCAAAAAGAAAACATTTCCGTAAGGCCAGTAGAAGACTACACAGAGTTTCCTGAGATGATGGATGGCCGAGTCAAGACGCTTCATCCTAAAATTCATGGTGGTATTCTTAATCTAAGAGACAATCCCCAACATCAAGCGGCTAAAAAAGAACACGGCATTGTGGATGTTGATCTAGTGGTGGTTAACCTTTATCCCTTTGAAAAAACCATTCAAGACCCAGAGGTGGCTTTAAAAGAAGCCATTGAAAACATCGACATTGGTGGACCGACGATGATTAGGTCAGCGGCTAAAAACTGGGAGTATGTGGCAGTCGTGGTGGACCCTAATGACTATGACAAACTTAAATTAGAATTGGAAAACTCCGATCTGTCTCTTAGTCGTAAATATCGCTTTGAGTTGATGGCTAAGGCTTTTAGCCATACGGCTGCCTATGATGGAGCGATTAGCAATTATATGACTTCTTTAAAAAGCCTAGAGGAAAAACCTGAGCGAGAGCTTTTTCCTAA
>JAGRNM010000111.1 GCA_020440745.1 Deltaproteobacteria bacterium | reverse complement strand
GCTTTTTTTCATCTTCACCTTTCCATAAATCTTCCCACCAATTTTTATTTTTTTCCATTTTAAAGCTTTGCCCTTTTGCAGCCATCTGGTTTCGGATTTCATGAATATCCCAACGGGTTAATTTGGCTAGGTTTTGCGCTTCTTGTTCAAAACGTTTGGGAAGGTCTTTAAAATATTTTTTTGCTTCTTGGCATTCGCTAGTTTTTCCTTCCCAAGGGTGTCTTAAGACGTAACGCCCTTGAAAGTTTTCTCGGTCACCGGTGGTCTGAAATTTTAGGTCTTCAGGAAAAGTCTTTTGATCGTAACTAACGTGAAGTCTGGTGACAAAAACATCTTGAGCACCACTAATGGGTAAAATTCTTCCTTGAGGCTTGGGGGAATTGGGTTCCACCCAAAAAACACCAAGCTCTCTTAACTCGTCTTTACTTAAAGGATCAGCCGCACAGGGATCACACCAAGCCATATCCCAAGCGTATTCTAAAAAGACACTGGGACTACTTTCTTTTTGATTAGCGGTTTCAAACATGGCTTTATAAAAAGACCCAAACTCTTTTTCAATATAGAGGGGAATTTCTTGTCCGCTAGGAATTTTAATAGTGCGATAATTGGTAGATTCGACTCGGCCTTTGCGACTTAGTGCAAAAATGAAAAGCTCTTGTTTGTCTTTGGCATTGACGGTCCCAAGTCTGATGGGAAGCATAAATTTTTTGCTTTCAAAAGCCATTTGTAAAGGTCTTAGATAGCTTGTGCCCAGCTTGGTTTTTTCTTTTAGATTAACTTTGGCCACAAAAAATTTCATGTCTTGTTTGAGGTAGCTCTGTAAAACCTCAGAAGCTCCTTCTGGAACTTTGTAACCATTCTCTTTTAACCAGGTTTCTAGTCCTTGGCTTTCTTTAGCACTTAAAATCAAGATATCGTATTCACCCACGGTGTAGGAGGCTTCGATAGTGACTCCTAGTGTCTTGTTGCGAGTTTCTTTGTCGGACAAGCTACTGGCCGCCATGGGTAAACTCCCTAACTCCATTGTTTCATATCTTCTTACTTGGCAGGGGTCTTCATCAAAGTATTCTACTAAACGGGGGGCGGTGTAGGCGTCTAAGTGATCGATGATTTTATTCTCGGTGACGTGGATTTGATTTTTTTGCAAAACACTTGGCACGGGCACTACCATGGCAAAGTCTTTAGTTTCTCCTTGATAATCACTTACCATGGTGATGACGGTGCGGTCTTCGTCTCTGACTAAAACCACTTTAGAAGCTTGGTTAAAAAGCTTGGTATCTGCTTTAGCAACATAAAATCCGCAAAAGGCTTGGGCTTTTCCGTTTAAGCCCAATAAGCTTAAGGCAAAAAGCCCTAGACTATAGAGCAAGAAGAGATTTTTGCGGAACATAAGTTTTCTCCTAAGTGAGGGGATTGTTGATTTTTAGATTTTGTTTTAAAAATGCGATTAAGGATGGGAGTCATCCAGGCAATTAAAAAAAGCGCCTCTAAGAAAGCTTGGGGCCTAAAAAAATGCCACTGTAGTCTTGCGGTTAAGATTAATAAAAGACCCACAAAAAAGCCCCGACCTAAAGTGGTGTTAGGGGTAGTCCTAGGATCAGTAATCATAAAAAAGCTAAAAATTAATAAAGCTCCGTTTTGCAAGTTATGCCACGGGATGGTCCAGGGATCTCCTAAATAAAAGGCCCTGCCAAAGCTTAAGATGCTATAGCCTATTAAAAACATTAAGGCCACATCCCAACGGGCGGCCTTGCCGCTGACCCATAAACCACTGGCAGTTAAAAAAAGCGCCATCCAAAAAAGACTGCCCCATTGTCCAGGGCTAATCCAGGCGCTATCAAAGAGCCAGGTTGTCAGGACAATGCCTAGATTGGTGGGATTAAAAAAATGTTGTCCGTCTATTCTTAAAAAAAACTTAGAGGCGATGCTTAAAAAAGCGGCTAGGCTTAAAATAGCTAGGTGAGAACTCCTTAATAAAAGAATTAAGGACAGGGAGCTAATCAGAGCGCTTTGTAGGCTCATGGACTTTTTTTTAGTGAGTTTGGCTAGTACAACTTCTGTCAATAAAGCCGTGCCAATTAATACAAGTGCCCCTTGGATTTGTAATGGGAAGTCATAAAAGAAAAATCCAATGATCAAAAGTGTACTTAAGATCAAGATCTGATAAAGTCTGGGATCTTGTTGACTTAGCGATTTTAATTTCATTTAAAAGGATAGTATTTTAATTTTTTTACTGACTGCTTAGAGGATGAAAAATTCTAACTTAGGATAAAGACAAAAGCACGAGGAAAAAAATTAAAAAGTCTTTGCAGTTTTAAATCATTTTTTAAGCTTATCTTAAACGTACTCGCGCCCCTTTTTTGCCTATTCGGCCAAAGGCGGGGGGAGCTTTTTTGACTTCTTTATGTTCTAAAATACCTTCTAAGGTTTTACGAGGAATAGGGGATCCTAGGATTTTTTCAATAGCTTCAATGTAACTTTTATCTCTCCAAATAGCTAAGGTGCTGGCCTTGCCCGAGGCCTGAGCCCTGGCAGTGCGGCCAACGCGGTGAATATAATCGTCAGGGTTTTGAGGAATATCGTAATTAATGACGTGACCAATGCCTGCGATGTCAATGCCTCGGGCCATTACGTCGGTGGCCACTAGCATATTGTATTCGCCTTCTTTAAACTTTTTTAGAGTGGCGATACGCTCGCTTTGGCTGCGGTCGGAGTGCAATGCGTGGACAGCATGGCCCTTTTTTTCTAAAAGGCGATAAAGCCATTCGGCATCCAGTTTGGTACGAGTAAAGATCAAGGTGGATTCGGTTTCTTCCTCTAAGAGCTTAACAATGGCGTCTCTTTTTTGGCTGCTATCGACTAAATAAAGGCTGTGATCAATGCGCTCGGCCGCGGTACCTGGAGGGGCTACGGTGATTTTGATGGGATTTTTTAAAAAAGTCCGGGCTAGTCTTTCGATTTCTGTAGGAAAGGTGGCACTAAACATTAGGGTTTGTCTGGACTTAGGAAGCTTGGAGACGATTTCTCTTACTTGAGGCAAAAAGCCTAGGTCAAACATATGGTCTGCTTCATCCAAAACACAGTAGCGAAAGTCTTTTAGGTTAAGATTTTTGCGATGGGCATGATCTAAGAGCCTGCCGGGAGTGGCTACTAAAATGGCGGGATTTTTTTTAATGCCTTTGGCCTGTCCAACAATACCGCGGCCACCGATGAGGGCTAGGGACTCTACCTTTAAGGTTTCACTAAACTTGTTTAAAACTTCTTGGGATTGGAGGGCTATTTCTCGAGTTGGGCATAAAATAAGGGCTTGCGGTCCTTTTTGGCCGGCAAGTTTTTGTAGCAAAGGCAGCCCAAAGGCCAATGTCTTACCCGTGCCGGTTTGAGCACAGCCTAAGATATCCTGACCCTGTAAGGCCGGAGGAATGGCTTGAGCTTGAATAGGGGTAGGGTGTTCAAAACCTTGGGAGGCGAGTATCTGTAAAAGAGAATCGCTTAAGCCAAGGCTACTAAAGCTTTGTTGCTCCAAAATTTCCATGTTTTAGGATATCGCAGCCTCCACCAAGGGTTGGAGTTGACCCCTGGTATACATTTCTCTGACAATATCACAGCCGCCAATAAATTTTCCCTGAATATAAATTTGGGGAATCGTCGGCCAATTAGAAAAACTTTTAATACCTTCTCGGATTTCCATGTCTTCTAGGACATTGACGGTTGCGTAGGGCTTGCCCATTTGATTAAACACTTCAACCACAGCAGCGCTAAAGCCACACTGGGGGAATTCTGGCGTGCCTTTCATGTAGATTAAAATCTGGTTGTCTTTAATTTGTTGGGCTATTTTATCGTGAACACTCATTAGGTCCTCAATTGGTTGATAGTTTAAAATTTAAATCGTTTTAAGTTTTAATTAAGTTTTTATTTTAGTTTTTACTTTAATTGCCACTTTTCCATTCTTCGGGTGTGTAACTTTTGATGCTTAAGGCATGGATAGCCTCTTTCATGGCATCCCCTAGGGCGGCATAGATCATTTGGTGTTGCTCGATCATGGTTTTACCTTCAAAGTCTGGACTAATAGCTAAGACTTGGAAGTGATCCATGGTGCCGGTTAGGTCTTGAACGATAACTTCGCTCTTAGAAAGGGCACTTTCAAGTTTTTTTTGTATTTCACTAGCTTGCATCATAGATTTTCCCTTTAAATTAGCTTACTTAATGACTAAATTTTGCTCCCCCTTTTAGCTCTAAAACGGTTAAAAGATCAAGAGCATCTCTCTCATTGTATTTCCTCCATCTTTATGAAATCCTGATAAGGTGAGCCAAAAAGACGACGAAAATTTATTAAAGGAACTAGAGGACTTAGGGGGCTTAGAGGAAGAACTTCCTTCAGAGGAGCCGATTTCTCAAAATTTGGAAGGTTTGGAAGTAAGTTCTAGCCCTTCTCCTCAGCCAAACCAGAGTCTCCTGATAGAAACGGAGAGCCACCAGAGCTTTTTGCTTAAAAAGGCTGGAGGAGGCTCTAGCTATCGTCGTCTTTGGAAGCCGGAATATAGCGCTCGCCATCGAGAGCTAGGAGAGGTTTGGTTTAAGGATTTGGCAAAGCTCTGCCATCCCAACTTAATTTCCTTAAGCGATTATGGAGAAGAGGAAGCTTGTTTTTGGATCCAAAGACCCTGGGTAGAGGGCAAGCCTTTGTTCCAGGCCTTGCAAGAAACCTCTGAGAGTCAAAAAAAGCTTTTTTGGATCTCTCAACTTTTTTTAGTGTGGGATTATTTAGCTTCCTTAGGTCGTGGTCATGGGGCACTGACTCCAGAAAATCTTTGGGTGGATTCTGAGGGAAAACTCAAAGTGACCGATCCTATGTTAGCCCTTTTTTCCGAAGGAACTACGAAGGAAGAAGCTTGGTCCAAACAGGTAGGACTAGGATTGGGAGGTTTAGAAAAAACTTTTGCTCAAGATCGTTTTTGTGTGGCTACTTGGCTTTTATTGGCTTTGGGCGCTCCTCCTTTAAGTCCTTCTCAAACTTTGGCCAAGTTAACTAGTCTTCGTTTAGGAAACAAAGTAGAGGGTTTTTTGAAAAAATTTTTAGATCCTCAAGGAGAGCTTTTTCCTAGGGACTTTACTCAGGCCTTTTTTAAGTTGTTTCCACAAGAAGCCTCTCCAAGTTTACCTCCTCAATTGGAGGATCTTACCCAAAATCTAGAGTGGGTGCGTTTGTTTCGTCAGTTGATGCTTAGTGGACAGACTTGGGCTTTGGATTGTTCTTCTGCAGATTTGCGTTTTGTTTTGGGTGCTTGGATCAAGCGCTATTTTGCCCTTAACCAAAAGCCCTTGCTTTGT
>JAGRNM010000110.1 GCA_020440745.1 Deltaproteobacteria bacterium | reverse complement strand
CTTAAGTGGGCCCGAAGAAGATTTTTTAGCCCATCTTAAAAAGGCAGTGGAGAGTAGCTGGCCTAGGCCAAAGCTCTTAGTTTTAAGTTTTCCCACTAATCCCACGGGACAAGTGGTTAGCTTAGAGTTTTTTGAAGAGGTCATTGCTTTTGCAAAGGCTCACCATTTGGGAGTGATCCACGATTTTGCTTATGCTGATCTTTATTTTGAAGGAGAAGCCCCCCCTAGTATTTTGCAAGTTAAAGGAGCTAAAGAAGTTGCTGTAGAGCTTTATAGTCTTTCTAAGAGCTATAATATGCCTGGTTGGCGAGTCGCTTTTTGTTGTGGCAATGCTCAAATGGTATCAGCTTTAAAAAAGATCAAAAGCTACTTGGACTATGGGATGTTTCAACCTATTCAAATTGCCGGTACGGTTGCTTTAAATGGTCCTCAAAAAGTGGTAAGAGAAATAGCCAGTGTTTATCAAGCCAGAAGAGATGCCTTGTGCGAAGGATTAAATAAAGTGGGCTGGGAGATAGAAAAACCCAGAGCCACCATGTTTGTTTGGGCTAAGATTCCAGAAAAATACCAAGCCTTGGGTTCTATCGAATTTTCTAAACTTTTATTAAAAGAAGCCAAAGTAGCCGTGAGTCCCGGTGTAGGTTTTGGAGAAGGCGGCGAGGGTTGGGTGCGTTTTGCTTTAGTAGAAAACGAAAAACGTATTAAGCAGGCGGTAAGAGGTATTAAGCACGCTTTGTTTTCTGAGGATGCTTAGAAATTTTTTATTTTTGAAATGAAAAACTCTAAAAAAACAATTTGTATTGGCATGGCTGGTTTTGGAACAGTTGGCCAACAAGTTTGGAAATTATTAAAAGAACACAGGCAGCTTTTAAGTGCTCGTCTTGGCGCTGAATTAAAAATTGTTAAAGTCTTGGTTAGGTCTCCCCACAAAAAGCGTTTGATGGCTTTGCCAAAAGAGCTTTTGACGCAAGATAGTGCGGATTTGTTTTCTCCAGAAATAGACTTGGTCTTGGAGTTAACAGGCCAGGTAGCCTTGGCCAAAAAACTAGCTAAGTCAGCTTTTGCCTTGGGTAAGGCCTTTGTGACAGCAAATAAGGCTCTTATGGCTGAACACGGCTTAGAGCTTAGCGAGCAGTCCCTTAAAAAAGGCGTCGACTTATGCTTTGAAGCTTCTGTTGCTGGTGGGATTCCCATTTTAAGGTCCCTGCGGGAAGGCCTAGCGGCTAATCGTATTCAGTCTTTGTATGGTATCCTCAACGGCACCTGTAATTATATCTTAACAGAAATGGAAGAAAAGGGCGCTGACTACCAACAGGTTTTGGAAGAGGCGCAAAGGCTAGGTTATGCTGAGGCCAATCCTCGTCTGGATGTGGGGGGATGGGATGCGGCTCATAAGCTGGCTTTACTTTCTAGTTTAGCTTTTGGGGCTTGGGTAGATTATCGAGATTTTTTGGTGCAAGGGATTCAGTCTATTTCTGCTTTAGACTTAGAGATGGCTAACCGTTTTGATTATAGTATTAAACTCTTGGGCATTGCCAAAGACTTGGGCGGAAAATTACAGATGCGTGTTCAGCCCACGATGATTCCTAAAACTTCTTTATTAGCCTCTGTTAGGGGCGTGCTTAATGCCGTGGCTGTGGAGGGTGATTTTGTAGGGCCTGCCCTTTTTTATGGTCAAGGAGCTGGAGGAGCCCCTACGGCTAGTGCTGTTGTGGGGGATTTAGTAGCTGTGGGGCGCCGTTTAGTTGCCAACCGGTCAGCTATTGTACCTCCTTTTGGGCTTAAAAATAAACTTAATCAGGCAAAATTAACGGATTTAGGCGAGCTTAGGTCTCCTTATTATTGTCGTTTTCAGGCCATTGATCGGGCGGGAGTTTTGGCCAAAATTACTCAAATTTTGGGAAAACATTCGATTAGTCTGGCCAGTGTTTATCAGCCACTTCGTCATGAAGGTAAAAAAGTGCCTATTATTATTTTGACTCACGAGGCTAAAGAAAAAGATATCCAAAAGGCCCATACTTTGATTAATCGACTTCGAGAAATTCCTGGACCCAATACCTTAATTAGGGTGGAAGAAGAATGTCCTTAGAAGAGGGACTACTGGTCAAAAGTCAACTGGTGGGCTCTTTCTCTAAACTTATGAAAAGCATCAGTTGACCAGTTAGCCAGTTGACTCAATACACTTATGTTATACCCTGGTTTAATTAGACAATATCGTACTTACCTCCCCGTGGCCGAAGAAGCTGTTGTTACCTTGCATGAGGGCAGGACACCTCTCTTTGAGTCCAAAGGTTTGGTTAAAAAATTTAATTTACCCATTCAGCTTTATTTAAAATTAGAGGGTCTCAATCCTACGGGTTCTTTTAAAGATCGAGGAATGACCTATGCGGTGAGTAAGGCAGTAGAGATGGGTACTAAGGCTATTATTTGTGCTTCCACAGGCAATACTAGCGCCTCGGCTGCAGCTTATGCAGCAAGAGCTGGGATTGCGGCGATGGTCGTTGTGCCCGAGGGTAAGATTGCTTTAGGAAAACTTTCTCAAGCACAAATCCATGGCGCTCAGGTCTTTCAAGTCAAAGGTAATTTTGACGAAGCCTTAGCTGTCGTTAAAAAAATTTCTGAACAAGACGGTATTATTTTAGTCAATAGTATTAATCCCCATCGTCTTTTGGGTCAGCAAACGGCGGCCTTTGAAATTGTAGAAGATTTAGGGGATGCACCTGACTACCATTTTATTCCTGTTGGTAACGCTGGTAATATCGTCGCCTATTATCGAGGCTACACACGTTATTTTGAAGAAGGTAAGGCTAAACAAAAACCCAAGATGTGTGGTTTTCAGGCGGCGGGTTCGGCCCCTATTGTTTTAAACAAGATTATTGAACACCCAGAGACGGTGGCTAGCGCTATCCGCATTGGCAACCCGGCTAATTGGCAGCCAGCTAAAGAAGTCGCCAAGGAGTCTGGTGGTTTTATTGATAAGGTGGAAGACGAAGAAATCTTAGCAGCTTACGAAGCTGTCGCTCAAGTAGATGGATTTTTTTGTGAGCCAGCATCAGCAGCTTCCATCGCGGGTTTGATTAAAAAAGCTAAAGAAGGATTTTTTAAAGGGGGAGAAAAGGTGGTTTGTACTTTGACAGGGCATGGACTTAAGGATCCAGACCAGGCCATTGCTCTTTCGCCCAAACCTCACGTGGTAGAAGCCAGGGTAGAGGCAGTATTAGAAAAATTAAAATGGTAAGAGGCGTTGTTCGTTTTTTGTTTTTCGTTTTTCGTTGGGATAGGGATTGTCCAAAGGGCAAACCTCTCCTACGAACAACCAATAACCAACAACTAACAACGAGTTCAATTGGATAGAAATTTAGCACTAGAAATGGTTCGTGTCACCGAAGCTGCGGCTATTAATTCTGCCCGTCTTATGGGCAAGGGAGATGGTAAAGCTGCCGATCAGGCCGCCGTGGATGCCATGCGTAAGTCTTTAAGTCATATGGACTTTGATGGGACTGTGGTGATTGGAGAGGGTGAAAGGGACGAGGCCCCTATGCTTTATATTGGGGAGAAAGTTGGTTTAGGAGGTTCTCTTAAAGTCGACATTGCTTTAGACCCCTTAGAAGGAACCAACCTTTGTGCTACGGGTGCTCCTAATGCTTTGGCAGTCATTGCCATTGCGGAAAAAGGAAATTTTTTACACGCCCCTGACACCTATATGAACAAAATCGCCACAGGTCCTGCAGGACAAGGCGTGATTGATTTACAAAAAAGCCCTACAGAAAACTTGCAGGCTTTAGCGGAGGCCAAGGCTTGTCGAGTAGAAGACTTAACAGTCGTTATTTTAGATCGTTCTCGTCATGAGGATTTGATTGCTGAAGTCCGTCAGTCTGGTGCCCGAATTAAATTAATCAGTGATGGAGATGTGAGTGCGGCCATCGCCACTTGTGATCCCAATAGTGACGTGGATATCCTTTTTGGGATTGGGGGTGCTCCTGAGGGAGTGTTGGCAGCGGCTGCTTTAAAGTGCTTAGGCGGTGTGATGCAAGCTCAGTTGCGTTTTCGGCATCAAGAAGAAAAAGACCGAGCTCGTAAGATGGGCTTAGAGGACTTAGAGAAGATTTTTACTTTAAATGACTTGGCTAAGGGGGAAGTCATGTTTGCCGCCACAGGTGTAACAAGTGGAGATCTATTAAGAGGAGTGCGCTTCTTTCCTGGTGGTGCCCATACTTATTCCATTGTGATGCGTTCTTTATCTAAGACTGTTCGTCATGTGGAAGCAACGCACCACTTTGATAGCAAACCTAAATATGATTAAGATTAAAAGCACTCTAATTTAAAAAAGGAAAAATAAAACTATGTCATCGACCCAAGCTAGTATCGAAATCGAGGCCCCTATCAAGACCATCTATGAAGTTATAACTGACTTTGAGGCCTATCCAGAATTTCTGTCAGAGACTAAAAAAGTAGAAGTGCAAAATATTACAGCTAAGTCCGCACGTGTTAAGTTTACTGTTAGTATTATCAAAAAAATTAATTACGTCTTAGATTTTAAATTTAGTCCTAATAAAGGAATCAGCTGGACCCTAGTGGAAGGGGACTTGATGAAGACCAATAGTGGCCATTGGAAACTAAAAGACAAAAAAGGCGTAGTAGAGGCCGAGTATGGAATTAGTGTGGACTTTGGTGGTTTGGTTCCTAAAACGATTTCTAATAAGTTAGTAGGATCTAATCTGCCTTCGATGTTAAAAGCTTTTAAAGCCCGTGCTGAGGAATTAGCTTAGTCATTTTTTAATAAAAAAAGGGGAAGCTTATGGAAGATCCATTGGATTTAAACGAGCATAAAGAAAAAAAGAGTACTCCGGTGAGTGATTTGGCACGTAAGATTTTGCTAACTGGTGTGGGTGCTATTTTTATGACGGAAGAGACAGTGCGTAAAAGTCTAGGCGATCTTAAAGTGCCCACTGAAGCCGTCAGTGGTCTGATGGATACTTTAAAGCGGCAAAAAGACGAAGTCATGAAACTAGTGGCCAAAGAGTTGGCTCAGTTTTTGTCTAAGATTAAAGTTCATGAAGAACTCCAAAAAGCTTTGTCCGGCATGCAAATGCACTTAGATGTTAAAGTAGATTTTAGAAAAAAGAAAAAAGGTGAGGATATGGTCAAGATTGATAAAGTGGACCTATCCCATACAGCACAAGATATAGAAGAGGGTTTAGACTTTAGTGGAGCTGATTATTTAGAATCATAAAAATTAAGGCCTAAAATTTAGTAGGACGTCCCTTTTTTTGCAAAGACTTAAGATCCAAAACTTCATCAGTGGGTTGGCGCCCTCCTCGAAGGGAGTGATCG
>JAGRNM010000010.1 GCA_020440745.1 Deltaproteobacteria bacterium | reverse complement strand
CCTTAAGGATCTTCAAAATAGGACAAAACCGTGATCCATGGGCTGTTTTCTTTTTTTAAAGAAAGGCCCTGATTTTGAAAATTCGATTTGAAATACTAGATAGGGCAGCTTTTAGCTGCCCTATTTTTTATAAAACACTATGATAAAAAAACTAAATCCCTGGATTTTCTTTGTCTTATTAATACTTCTGCTTGGCTTTTCTATCACCAAGACTCAAGCCAAAGCACCTCCTGAAGAAGAAGAAATCGAAATCAGCGAGCCAGAAGAAAACCTCACTACCCAAGAGCAAAAACAAAGAAAACAAAAAGAGGCCAAGGTCGCCTGCCAAGGACTTAAGAAAAAAGAACGCAAAAACTGCCTACAAGAAAAAATAAAAGCAGCCTCGCCTGATTATTAAAAAAGGCGCTCAATCATCACTAGACTAGCGCCTTTCAAAAAGCTTTTTAAGTACTTAAAAAAGAGTGAAAAATTAATAAGGACTCGAGTCTTCACTATTTTCCGAATCTCCTGACTCGTCTACTTCATCCGTATCCTCAGGCACTGAAGGAGCTTCCCTCGTGTCTTGTTCTTCTACCATTCCTTGTTCTTGAGTTTCTTTCTGTAGATTTTCTTTAGACTTGGAACAAGAAGTGTAAAAACCCATTCCTACTAAAAGCAACATCAAAGCAACTATCCATCTTCTTTTCATAAAAAACCGATCCTTTTTTAATCTAGGGCTTAAAAAAATTATAGCCATTTACCTCATCGGATAGCCAAAGACGATCGTATCAGGTAAGTGGCCTAAGGAGACTAGCTTCTTAAAAGCATTTCTTTTAAGTTAACTTAAAGCCTCCCCTTCAAATTTCATTTTTAAGATTAATGAGCCTTGACCCATTAATCTTCTACTAAGAATTAAAAGCAAAAGCAGTGCCAAATAAAAAAATTAGTTATTTTAAACACTTATCAAATTCACTCAATAAAAATAAGAACTTTAAGTTCTTATTTTTATAAAGACTAAGAATTAATAGGACTGATTTATAAAAAGGAAGTCATTTAGGACAAAGGAGAATTTAATTGGTAAAGATCGGGCCGACGATCCGACCAATTAAGCACCGTACCACTTTGTCGACTTCTCTCTAAGACATCCAAGTCCACGTCATGGATGACGACCGTTTCCACATTAGGAGTACACTCAGCGGCAATCCCATCCCTGGCAAAAGGAAAATCGGAAGGGGTAAAAATACCCGATTGAGCGTAGTGAATATCGAGGTTTTCTACAAAGGGTAAGTTTCCTGTACTTCCAGAGATGGCTGTATACACTTGGTTTTCGATACACCTGGCCTGGGCACAGTAGCGCACTCTTAAATAACCATGCCGTTCGTCGGTGCAAAAAGGCACAAAGATAATCCTGGCCCCCTTCTCCACCGCCAAGCGACTTAACTCAGGAAACTCTACATCATAACAAATCTGAATAGAGATCTTCCCCTTATCCGTGTCAAAAACTTCCAATCGTTTGCCAGGCTGGACTCCCCACCAACGTTTTTCATTGGGTGTGATGTGTAACTTATATTGCTTTCCGATCTCACCGTTTCTTTTAAAAAGATAAGCAATGTTAAACAAACTATCTTCCTCTACAGTAAAATGGGATCCGCCGATAATATTAATATTATACTTAACTGCCAAACTAGAAAAAGTATCCAAATAAGACTGGGTATATTCACTAAGTTTTCTAACAGCCTCAGAAGGACTTTTAATTTTGATAAAAGACAATAATTGATGGGTAAGCATTTCTGGAAAAAGCACAAAATCTGATTTATAACCAGAAGCAACATCCACAAAATACTCAACATGCTCTGCAAAGTCCTCAAAAGAAGAAATAGAACGCATCTGATATTGGACTACTGAAATTCTCACTGGACGAGCCGACTGAGAAGCATGCTTTTTTGAAGAAGGTTGATAATCAATATTAACCCACTCCAAAAAGGTGGCCCAAGCACCAGAATCCTGATCCGCTGGTAAATAATTTTGAATCAGTCTTTTTATAATAAAACCATTAGACAATTGGGTAGTCAAAACAGGGTCATAGATCTCTTTATTAATTACTTTTTCTACATACTGACGAGCTGATAATTTCTTTTGATATTTTTCGTAACCCGGAATACGTCCGCCAACGATCATACGACGCAGATTTTTTTGCTGGCATAGATTTTTTCTTGCCTCATAAAGACGGCGGGCTAATTTCATACCTCTATAATCAGGGTGCACCATGATCTCTAAGCCATACAAGGTATCACCTTGCGGATCATGGTTACGAATATAACCCCCGTCAGCAATTTCTGTCCAAGAATGCCCTTCTTCATATTCATTAAAATCAATAATCACACTAGAAGCAGAGGCCACTAACTTACCATCATAAAAAATAACCATCTGTCCTTCAGGAAAATACTTAAGCTGACTAGCAACTTGCTCCTTTTTCCAAGGAAGCATCTTAGGAAAACATAATTTTTCTAGCTCTACTAATTGATCATAATCTTCTAGGCGCAAAATTCTTAGTTTAATTTTCTTTTCAAATTTTTTTAGATCAAATTTTTTCATAGTTTTCTATCAAGACATCATCAAAAATTAATCTTCACTTTTAGTTTTTGTCTCAAAGGCTTTTAGTTGATATTCTAATTTAGCTTTTCTATCTTTAAGCTCAGAAAGAATATCTTGCAAAGACTGCTTTTTTTGCTCTTCAGTTTCTTCTTTTAATTTTTCCTTTAACTGCTCTTCTAGGGCCGTTAAGTTTTCTAGTTTTTTTATTAGATTTTCTTGAGAGGCAGCTTCTTCAGCTTTATCAAAGATGATTTTTTCTGGAAAATTTTCTTTTTGAGTTTCTTTAAAAGAAAATTGATTTTTTGGAATCATCTTTACCTTAGGATCTAAGCGCCTTTGATTAATAAAATTAGGAGAAAGAATCTCTACATCTTCTTGACTAAGACAATCTAAAATAGACTCCCTTAAACGAGAGCGAGCCGTGACCAGGGTCTTAACTTCTTCCAAAAAACCCGCCGCACGATAGGTAATAGAAAAATCTCCCAAATCCAAAATCTGAACAAAGCACTCCTGTAAACCAGCTAGTTCCCCTGCCTTTTTTAATAAGGGAGTAATTTTTTGATGGGCATTATCATAGCCCAAAGAGACTTCTGCAGAGACAATGGTTCCCGAAGAGCGCACCACGGTAACCGGTTGACTGACTAAATAAAGATTGGGCAAGGTACTAAGGTCTCTATCTTCAGTCTGGATTTCGGTATGTAAAAGGCCTCTTTCCGAAACACGACCAAAGTGCTCTCCTACTCTAATAAAATCTCCTGGTTTAAAATTTTCTACCGCTCTTAACATTAAGCCAGCCATGGCATTGGACACAAAGGTGGTCGAAGACAAGGCAATAGCCGCTGTTACTAAAATCCCCAGCAAAGTAAAAACCTGAGAACGACTAGACTCACTAATAGGTAAAAATAAAATTACCAAAAGAAAAGCCGCAACTGTTAAAACCAGCATACTTAATTGGCGTGTCAGTTGGGTTTCTCGACTAGAAAAAGCTTTTTTTCTGAAAAATAAATAACGCAGCCCCCACAAAACTATTAAACTAAGCGCCAGAATTAAAAATACCGGCCACCAATCAGAAAAAAACTTAGCAAATAATAAATAAAGGTCTTTCATTAATCCAAATTATTTAAATAAATAGGGTTAAGGCTTAATTCGTTCTGAAAACCTATCACTTCTTCTTCCACCGATTTAATCTTTTTAAAGGTAGCCATATTATACAAAGCTTCTCCTTCATCTACTAAAGGAATCTGAGTTTTTCCCACGACAATTCCCTCTAAAGGAGAGATAACTTTGATTTCATTTTTACCAAAGGGATCCGAAATAACACCTAAACTATCACCCTTTTTAACACGACTTCCTAATTTTTTACGAGACCTAAAGATACCGCTTTCCGGCGCTCTAACCCACTGAGAGGATTGGGCAACGTAAGGAGTGGATTTTTTGACTTTAATATTTTTAACGATCATCCCTAAATGTTGCATGACTGATAAAATACCATTAACTCCAGCCCTAATAGCAATTTCATTAAAACGCAAGGCTTCCCCTCCTTCATATAAAAGCATGGGAATCTTTTTTTCCAAAACCTCTTGTCTTAAGGATCCATCCCTTAGGTCCGAATTAAGAATGACAGGAGCATTAAAAGCCATGGCCATGGCCCTAGCTTTTTTATCCTTTAAACAAACTCTAATATGAGGAAGATTAATACGATGTATAGCTGCTGTATGTAAATCAATGCCATGAGTACACTTAGAAACTACCTCCTGCATAAACAAATAGGCAATCCTAGCGGCCATCGATCCTTTTTCTGAACCAGGAAAACTACGATTAAGATCTCTCCTGTCAGGCAGATAACGTCTCTTACTTAAAAAACCATGCGTATTAACAACGGGTACTGTAATCAAAGCTCCTCTAATTTTTTGAGGCTTAAGTATTTTGAGAAGCCTTCTAATAATCTCCACCCCATTGATTTCGTCACCATGAATAGCAGCACTAACAAAGAGTCTAGGACCAGGCTCTTTAGAATAAATGACCTTAACAGGCATACTTAACTCAGAATGGGTATAGAGCTTGGCCACTGGCAAGGCAATACTTACAGAAGAACCAGGCAAAACTTTAGTCTCACCAATGATAAGAGGTTTTTCCAAACTAACCCTTTCCTTTGGTCTTGGTCTTACCCGGCTTAGCTTGTTTTTCGATAAACTCAATAATCATTCCAGCCACATCTTTGCCGGTGGCTTTTTCAATTCCCTCCAAACCTGGCGAAGAATTAACCTCCATAATCAAAGGACCGCGTTTGGAGCGTAACACATCCACACCAGCCACATTAAGACCCATGATCTTAGCTGCTTTGACAGCCGTTGCCCGTTCTTCTGGAGTAATTTTAATAATCTGAGCACTACCCCCACGATGAAGATTACTCCTAAAGTCTCCTTCCTGCCCCTGACGCATCATTGAAGCCACCACCTTATCCCCAATGACAAAACAACGAATATCCGCCCCACCAGCTTCTTTAATATATTCTTGCACCAAGAAAAAGGCCTTAAGTCCTCTAAAGGCATCAATGACACTTTCTGCCGCTTGATGGGTTTCAGCCAAGACCACTCCTACCCCTTGTGTTCCCTCTAACAACTTAATCACTAAAGGAGGTCCGCCCACTAGTTCAATTAAGTCTTGAGCAGCATCAGGACGATTACCAAAACCCGTTAAAGGCATCCCAATCCCCTTGCGGGCTAAGAGCTGCAAAGAACGCAACTTATCTCTAGAACGGCTAATAGCTACTGATTCGTTAACAGAAAAAACACCCATCATCTCAAATTGTCTAACTACCGCTGTACCATAAAAAGTATTAGTAGGAGAAATCCTTGGAATAATAGCGTCAAAACCTAATAAGGATTCACCATCATAATGAATACCAGGTTTTTCAGAATTAATACTCATATAACAATGGCGAGTATGCACCACCCGCATCTCATGTCCTCGCTCTTGCCCTGCTTCTATCAAACGTTTTGTAGAATAAATATTTTCACTGCGGGATAAGACAGCTATTTTCACAATTCTAACCCTTTCTTAATTTTTTAATAAGTTGCTCATCCGGCTTGCCAAGTTGAAAAGCCTTGTGCGGATTCACTAAAAAACCTTCCATGGCCTTACGGCCTAAAAGCATGGGAAAACGCATAGTACCACGATTGTTTAAAGTTAACTCGATAGTACGGACCTGATTTCCCAAAATCAAACTAGTCTCAATCACATAACGTTTTTCTTGATGACCTCCAGAATCACTAACCGAACGCCTATCCACAATTTTAGCCTGGCATGAAATTGTTTTAATTTTATGCCGGTGTCCTTCGTGAAGAGTAAACTTTACGTATTCGTTTTTTCCTTTTTTGATAACTTCAAGATCCTCTGCGTGGATCGAAGAAGTTTTAGCACCTGTATCAACCTTAATACGTATTAGAGAGACCCCTAACTCTGGCAATGCACCGTACTCATGCCAACCCAAAATAGGAACAGAACTTTGCTTATGACTTCTTTTTAACATCTAAAGGCAAAAAATATAGCTTAAATAAGCCCCCGTCAAGAAGATAGCATGTGTTTTATTTTAATGGACTTTAACTTTACTCTTTTCATTGATTAGACTTAACTCAATACCAACTAGACAAATATTAAAATTTATCTAAAGCCTCTTTGATTACCAAGAATCTAAGAGCCCCCAAAACTTCAACCATGAACCTTGATCGCCTTAGTTTTATTTTGATTTTTATTTTTTTTGGAATCTTAAGTCCCTTAAAGGCCCTAGAAGATTCCAAAAGTACTATTCATAAAAAAGAAAATAAAAACTTCTTAAAAATATGTGAAAACTCACAAATTTTTTGGAAAGAAAAAAATCAAATTAAATTAAACTCCTTAGAAAAAAAATTAATCTGTGGAGATCCTAAGGTAGAAGCATGGTCTGAGATTCCCTTTAACCAAGCCAAGTATCATCTAAGTAATTTTTTGCAAGCAAGAGCTTATCATCAACCTACTTTCCAAATCAAAAATGGAAAACTCCAAGTCAATCCAGGCAAAAAAACTTTATCACGCAAAATTATACTAGAGGGGGCTCCTGATTTTTTAAAGATAAGCAAAAAAAGAGATGTCTTAGGCCGTCCTATGACGCCAGAACTACTTGATAAAATCGAAAACTGGGTCTTAAAACAATTAAGATCTCAAGGCTATCCCTGCCCCACCCTAAAAAGCAAAGCCTACATAGAAGATGGAGAAATTATTCTTAGCCTGCAACCAGGACCAAAACAAAAAGTTTTTTCCATTACCGAGGAACAAGTAGAAGGACTAAGTCCAGGAGCTTTTCGTAAATACGACGCCTTTCAATTAGAAAAAAGTTTTAATGCCGATCTTTTAGACCTGACCTCTACTCGTAATAAAAAAACAGGCGTCCTCCAAAGCAGTTATTTCACCTGGACTTGCGAAACCGAAGGTGCCAAACTTTATCAAAGGACTTTTGCAGGAAAACCCAGACTCTTTACCTTAGGCTTTGGCGCCTCTACAGACGAATGGGGAATCTTTAAAAGCTCTTGGCGTCATGCACGCTTAGGCAAAAACGCCTCTAATTTAGAGGCTTCTCTTTACGCCTCCTATTTTCAACAAAGCCTAGAGGTAACAGCCAATTGGTATGCTTTTTCTTCCCTATCCCGCTGGTTTATTAGACCTAAGATCAATCTTCATCACGAACTAGAAGACGACTTTCATTTTATCTCTCTAAAAAGCACCTTAGCTTTGGGAAGAAGTTACGATAACCAAGAGATGAACCTGTTTTTTTATACAGGACCTAGTCTAGACTATACCCATACCTTTAGCGGCGCTCAAAGTGGCTTAACCAGATTTTTAACCCTTGATTACTTTTTAGAGTTTAAAAGTCACGATTGGGAAATCTATCAAGGGGATCCCCAAAAAGGTTATCATCTTTCTCTATGGGGAAGCCTTGGCCACGAACAAGCTTTTTCTAGTCTTTCTGCACAAAGTTTTCGTCTGCAAGGACAATACTTATATAATGTCCTAGACTACGATCCAGCAAGATGGATCATTGGTATAAGGGGAGGTCTAGACAGTACTTACGCCTCGGAAGATCCTAATACCCGAGATCGCTTACCTCCTAACTTACGTTATTATTTGGGAGGTTCACAAAACCTAAGGGGCTTTTCTAGAAAAGAACTTCCAGGAGAAGGAGGTGCCTTAAGCGCTTTATGGCTTAGCCTAGAAGTCCGACTAGCCAATTTTTTTCCACTCTGGATAGAACCCATAGTCTTTTTTGACATAGGACTTTTAGGGCAACAGGCCTTCCGATTTGACAAAAGACTTTATTATTCTCCTGGGATCGGAATACGCCTAGACTCTCCTATTGGAGTTTTTCGCGGGACCCTAGCCCATGGTTTTCAAACCCAAAACCAAACCTCCGATCAAAACTTAAGTCATTGGCAATGGCACCTTAGCTATGGAGAAGAGTTTTGAAGCTAGTTAAAAAAATTTTTAAAATACTTTTGATAAGCTTAGCTAGTCTTTTGGGTTTAATTTTATTATCCTCTCTAGCTATTTTGACCTGGCCCCAACTAGTCATTAATCAAAAAACACTAGCTTACCTTGCTGATTATGCCCCCCAATTTGGTTATAAAATTCATTGGAACGACTTAGAAATAAAATTTGATTCCAAAGAACTACTACACAAAAAAATTAATATTAATTTTAAAAACCTTGAGGCCCAAGACTTAAAAACAAAAAATCAAATCAACTTAAAACAACTAGAGCTAGGCCTTGAGATTCTTTTTGAAGAAGGAAAATTTAAACTTTTGTCCATCAATCCCCTTACTGCCTTGGGAGAAGCTCAAATAAACTTAGAAGAAAATAAAAACAAAGCAGAAGAAACTTCCTTTGAGCTACCGCAAATAACTCGCCCCTCTTTTCTTAAAAAAACTCATTTAGAAAACATCAAAGTTGATTTAGAAAAAATTGCTATCTATCAAGGGAAAAAAGAAATCTTTTTAGGTGAATTAAAATTAAAATCTCAAAGACAAGCACAGCAATCTCTTTCTAAAATTATCCTAGAAGCTAAGACAAGCCAATCAATCTATCTAAAAAAGGCCCAGGTATCAGCCATACTATCCAGCCCAAGTGCTTTTCAAAAAAATGACTGGATTTTAGATCTAAAAGGAGAGCTTGAAGACCAAGAAAAAGAAGAGATCCAATTATCTCTTTTATTAAAAACTAAAGATAAAGATGTTTATCATGTCCAATTAGAGCCCGATTTTAAACTCAAATCCCTTCAAGGAAAGTTCAAAATACAAGGACAACTGGCACAAAAATCCTGGGATCTAAAACTAAGTGGAGAAGCCTTACCCACAATCCAATACTTAAAAAAAATTAAAACAAAGGAATGCCACCTAAAGCTAAACTCTATTCCCAAAGATAAAAACAAATCCAAAGTACAAATTGATTGTCCACTTCTTCTTACTATAGAAGAACTTGAACTACCTAAATCAGCCTGGAAAAACTCTATTAAAGTGCCCCAAGAGGCCAAAATAAACCTTAAAAGTGAATTTCAAAGCTCCTTTTTACCCAAGCTTCAAGAACCCATCCAAGGATTTTTGGAACTAGAGCTAACAAGTATTCAACAAGACTTGATGAGCTTAGAAGGAAAAACCCATACAAATTTTAATGGTATCCCTAATCAATATCCCCTCCATTGGAACATAGAAAGTACAGCTGATTTAAAAATTATTTTAGAAGATTTTCAAAAATTAAAAAAAATCTTAGACCATACTTCCATAGCAATCTGGGCGCCGGCCAATGCTTTGCAAGGAAAAGCCGAACTCAATATCAAAGGAAAAATCGACCTCGCCAAACAAAAGGGAGAAATCCCCATCTCATTTCAAACAAGACTCTATTCTAAAGAGCAAAAATTAAATACTGATGGAGAAGGAATACTCACCTATTATCTTCAAGAAAAAACAGAAAATAATCACTTAGAAATGGCGCTTAATCTTAAGGAGTTCCAACTAGCTCTTCCTAATATTGAGCTAGAGAACCCTCCTAATCTTTTCCAAGACTCGCGCTTTATTAGCAAAAATAATCCTCAAAACAAATCCAGTCAAACAAACTTTAGCTACCATATTAGTATCCGCAACCCAAAAGATAAACCTGGATTTATTGTTTCCAACCTAAGTCAAAAACCTCTGCCTATTTATTTAGACTTGGATTTATTACCAGAAAAAATCCAAGGAGAAATCACTATGGGAAAATCCAAGCTGACTCTTTTTAAAAGAGAAGCCGAGATAAAAAAAATGGAACTTAAATTAGCAGAACCTTTTGAAAACAGCTCTATTAATACAGTACTAAACATAGATTATGCTGACTATGATATTAGAATTACCATTGTGGGATCAGTCGAAAGTCCAAATCTTCTTTTTGAAAGCGATCCTCCTTTGGATCAAGACCAAATTATTTCTATTTTAATCTACGGGAAAGCTTTTGAAGAACTCAATCAAGAAGACGTTAACTCCGTCCAATCGGTAGCCCAAGCCATCACAGATCGAGCACTAGCCTTAGGCTCTCTTTATTTTTTGGCCTCCACACCTATTGAAAATATTTCCTATGATCCCAAAAGTAAAGAAGTTGAAGCAAGATTAAAAATTTCTAGCAAATCCTCGATTACCCTAGGCACCAGACAAGGCGAAACCCAAAAACTAGGTTTTAAACAAGGTATAGGAGGCAATTGGTCTATTGATACTTTTATAGAAAATGACAGCACTAAAGAAAATCAATCGGGAGGAGCCTTAATTGAGTGGTTTAAACGTTACTAAACCAAAAGTATTAAAAAAGACTTTTAAGTTTATTTTACCGTCATCAATTAATTGAAACTATTTTAAAACTTAGGATAAAGCGTTTTAATATTAGTAAATTCTTTGATTCCAAAATCGGATAACTCTCTTCCAAAGCCAGAATCTTTGACACCTCCAAAAGGCAAACGCGGATCCGAATGCACCCTGGCATTAATAAAACAATTACCCACTTCTAATTCTTTAGCCAAACTCAAGGCTTTTTCTTTATTTTTAGTTAATAAAGTAGCCCCCAATCCATAGGATGTTTGGTTAGCCAAAGACAAAGCCTCCTCCTCATTTTTTACCTTAAAACAAGACGCCACCGGACCAAAACTTTCTTCTCGATATAAGGGAGCCGCCTCTGGGATGTCAGTCAAAACCGTAGGAGGATAGAAATAACCACGGCCCTTAGGCAGTTTGCCTCCTAGTTTTAAAACGGCTCCCATTTTGACACTTGTTTCTACCTGTTGATGCAACTCTCTTCTAATGGATTCTTTAGCTAAAGGTCCTAGCCTAGTTGATTGTTTTTGAGGATTATCAAATTTGATCGCCTTCATTTCACTAAGCATTTTTTTTAAAAATGCAGGATAGACTTTTTCTTCTATAATAAAACGCTTAGCCGCAATACAACTTTGTCCACTATTATTCATACGTGACTGAACAGCAATCTTAACAGCCAAATGAAGATCAGCATCAGCTAAAACTATAAAAGGATCCGATCCTCCTAACTCTAAAACACACTTTTTTAAGTAAGCTCCCGCTAAAGCCGCCACACTTCTTCCCGCTTGAGAACTTCCAGTCAAAGTCACTGCTTTGACAGAAGGTGCTTTAATAAGTTCTTTAATTTGATGAATAGATAAAAGCAAAGTCTGAAAAACACCCAAAGGCAACCCTGCTTCTTGGACTATTTTTTGTATGGCTAAAGCAGAAGCGCTGACATTGGAAGCGTGCTTTAATAAGGCTGTATTCCCTGCCATTAGCACAGGCGCTAAAAAACGAAAAACCTGCCAAAAGGGAAAATTCCAAGGCATAATTGCCAAGATAGTCCCCAAAGGTTCATAAAGCACCTGACTCTCTTTAATATCACTTTGTATTTTTTTAGCTTTTAAAAAACTTTTGCCATGCTTGGCATAATACTCACAAACCCAAGCGCACTTCTCTATTTCTTGATAACTCTCTCTAATTGGCTTTCCCATTTCTAGAGTTATGGTTAAGCCTAATTCTTTTTGATGTTTTAAAAGCTTATCTTTAATTTTTAAAAGGACGGAGGCTCTTTCTTCAAAACTAGATTTTTTCCAAGCGATAAAAGCTTTTTCACTTTGATCAATGGCAAACCTCAGTTCTTTGCCAGTCATCTGAGGGTATTCTTTTAAAATTTCTTCCGAACTAGGATTGATACTTGTAAGCATGAAAATAAAATATTTTAATATAGTGTTTTTTTAAAACCAATTTTTCTTTTTAAAATACCATAGCATTCCTCCGGCCAAGCTTAACATCAATAACCAAACCAAAGGATAACCCAAACTCCAAGTAAGCTCTGGCATATATTTAAAGTTCATCCCATAAATACCAGCAATAAAGGTTAAGGGAATAAATAAAGTAGCCACAATAGTTAATACCTTCATCACCTCATTGAGGCGATGACTTAATTGGGAGTTACAAGTCTCCAAAAAACTACTTAACATTTCTCGGTACAGCTCTAGGTTATCGACAATCTGTTGAGCATGATCGTAGACATCTCTTAGATAGGGGTATAATTTTTCTGAGATCAAGTCGGGCTCTTCTTTAAATAAATTATTTAAAAGCTCTCTCAAAGGCCAGATAGATTTTCTTAAAAAGATAATTTCTTTTTTTAATTGATAAATAGACTCAATAGTTGATTGATCAGGGTTTTGATAGATGGTTTCTTCTAAGTTTTCTATACGTTCTTCAAAGCTCTCTAAAATGACAAAGTAGTAATCCACAATAGCGTCCACTAGAGCATAGGCTAAATAATCAGCCCCCATTTGTCTTATCTTGCCTTTTTTTTTTCTTATCCTCTCACGTATTGACTCAAAAACATCGCCTGATTTTTCCTGAAAAGAAATAAGCGTCTTTTTTCCTAAAACCAAACTTACTTGCTCTACACTCGCCTGACCAGATTCTTCTTCTAAACGAAGCATTTTGAGAACAAAAAATAAATAGCCTTCGTAAGCCTCTATCTTAGGCCTTTGATTAGTATTAAGCACGTCTTCTAATAAAAGACCGGGAAGTTCAAAGGCCTTTCCAATATTTTCAATGACTGCTGTATCGCTTAAACCCTCTAAGTTAATCCATAAGACTTCTTTTTTAGCTTCTATTTTTTTAAAATCTTGCAAGCTTTCTAGACTATTTTCCTCAAGTTCTTCAGCATTATAATCCATTAAATATATTTTGGTCGCTTGATTAAAATTTTCTCCAATATGAACTAAGGATCCAGGAGGAAGTCCCGTTTTTTTACCAAGTTTTTTAAATAGTCTTTTTTTCTTCATGATAGATCTTTCTGTAAAATAGTAACGGGGATTGCCTCTGTCGTACTACCAGCGTAGATAGAAAGATGGGGAAAAGGTATTTCAATACCTTCTTTATCAAAAGCTGATTTTACTTCCATAAACATAGTGTTTTTTAATTCCAAATATTTTTCTCTCTGGCTCCAGACAGAAAATTGCAAGTCCAAGGAAGAAGCTCCATAAGCTTGAAAAATAAATAAAGGCTTTGGATTTTCTAAACAAAGGGGATTTTTTCTTGCTACCTCAAATAAAATATCACGGACTCTTTCTAAAGCTTCTTTATAAGCTACACCAATAGACATGTCTAATCGTCTAATCGGAAAACGAGTCAAAGTGGTGACTTTGCTTTTTATAATACTTTCATTGGGAATCCTGACAAAAAGATTATCAAAAGTACGCAGTTTGACCGAAAGCAAATCAACAGACAAAACCTCTCCGGTGACTCCATCAACCTCAATCATGTCGCCTATCACAAAAGGTTTTTCTCCCATTAAAAAAAATCCACTGATTAGGTTAGAAGCGGAGGTTTGTGCTGCAAAACCAATGGCGACCGTAAATACGCCTGCAGCACCTAATAAAACAGTAATAGAAAAACCTAGTTCTCCCAATGCCCAAGCAATAGAAATACCTAAAATAATATAGGAAGCAATCCTCCTGATGACTAAAGCATGCTGTGCTTCCAATTTTTTAGAGAGAAGTTTTTTAAGACTTAATCTAACCAAAATAAGTAGTAAAAGGCCTCCTAATAAAATCACCGTAGCCTTAAAATACATTAATAATTGGTCAGGAGTAACTAAGGAGGCTAAGAAAGGAGGTAAGTGCAAATCTACCATGGCAAAAGACCTCCCAACATTCTTAAAGCTAAATTTTTATGTTTTTTAATCCTTGGCTCAGAAAGTTTTTGCGCAATCTTGATATCCTTAGGGGGCGAATTTTGAATTCTTACCGGCGAAGCTTCTTCTTTACTTTGCTCTAGAATTAAAGATTCGGTCCACAATTGCCCATCTTGACTAAGAAATAAAGAGAGGTAGGGAATCGGTAAACTGATTTTTTCTAATAAGATATTATCATGGGTCTTATTATTAAGATGAAGAGCTGTAATGGCCCTATGGGGGCGGATGGGGACTTCTTCTAGATTAAGCCTACAATAAGTACGACTGGCATAACAAAGTTCACCCTCTCTAACGTTGGGCCCAAACCAGGTATCAGAAGGACGATAGATAGGAATTTCAAAAAACTGTTTTTGGCTTTCTAAGTCCTTAGCTTCAATCCACAAAGGAGAGCTGATATAAATCGTTAGTTTTTCTCCGGGCAAAATAGTTAAAGGATTTTCTGCCTGTGCCACGACTGCACGATCGGCCAATTTAGGACTTAGCATAATGGCATGATGGTCTTTTTCCATCCCTACGCGAAAAATATCTTCTTTATCTGCTAAGTTGCTTAAAACATCATGACTCTGCCAGTGATGGGTGTTTTTTAGAGGGTCTTCTTCTCTTATATAGGCGATTTTCCACTCATGCTTTAGATGTTGGATCCATAAATGGAGCGGCCCAATCTGCCAATAGACTTCTGTATTGATTAAAATCTTATAAGACTGCCACCATGTTTGTTTTTGATCCATAGACTTTATTTAAATAAATTGGAGACAAGCTCCCGATATTTCACCCTCTTCCGATTAAAAATCTTTTAATTTTAATAAAATAACAAGTCAAAAACTTATTTATTTTGCCTTTATCTCTATCAAAAATTAACATCCTTCAAAGATTGACTTCCCTAAAGAGACCAGCTTACGAAAGAAACTAAAACAAAATCACTTTAATGTAGGAAAGTAAAGGATGGCAGAATCTAGCCTTGCTAACCCAGCTTTAACCGCAGCATTAGCTTTAATTTTTGGAATTATTAGCACCTCACTTGCTAGACATATCCGTATTCCTAGTATCGTCCCCTTACTTGCCTTTGGAGTATTGCTAGGCCCGGATTTTTTAAACCTAATTCAACCTCAAGCCCTTGGCGAGGGATTAACGATTCTTGTGGGTTTTGCGGTCTCTATTATTCTTTTTGAAGGAGGCATGGACCTCCAAATTAAACGACTGCAAACCCAAGCTAAAAGTATTCGCAATCTCATTAGCATTGGCGCTTTAGTCACCTGCATAGGAGGCGCCTTAGCTGCCAAGATTACTCTGGGATGGAGCTGGACTGCCTGTCTTTTGTTTGGCACCTTAGTGATTGTCACCGGTCCTACCGTTATTAATCCTTTATTAAGAAGGATCCGCGTCAAAGAAAGAGTTCATACGGTTTTAGAAGGTGAAGGTATTTTTATTGATGCCGTAGGCGCTTTAATTGCCATTATTGCCTTAGAAATCGCCATTAGTCCCACCGGAGAGGCCTTTGCTTTTGGTCTTTGGCACTTGGTTTCTCGATTGGGGTTTGGCCTAATCATTGGAGGTCTTGGAGGATGGTTTGTCGCTTTCTTACTACGTCAGGATAATATTATTCCAGAAGGCTTAGAAAATACTTTTACTCTATCTTCTGCCCTAGCCTTATTTCAAGCAAGTAACACAATCCTACCAGAAAGCGGCATTATGGCAGTCATTGTTGCTGGGTTGGTAGTAGGCAATGTCAAAACCCGAGCTCTAGAAGAACTTAAAGAATTTAAAGAACAACTTACTGTGCTGGTTATTGGGATGCT
>JAGRNM010000109.1 GCA_020440745.1 Deltaproteobacteria bacterium | reverse complement strand
AGCCGCTTGATAAGCTTTTTGGGGACTAACGTTATAATAGCGCTCGATGGGACTATTTTCTTGCAAGGTGCCGTAAAGTTTGGGCTTGGAACACTGACTAAAGGCTAAGACCAATAAAAATAGGGTAAAAAAGCTTAAAAGTCGTTTCATTAGATTAAAACCTCCCCGTTTAGGAAATTAAACACTTACTTTGTCTTACTTTGTTTTCGGCGCATCCATAGAAAAAGTGTAGCAGCCACAATTAAAATTAAACCGATGCCCTGAGAATAACTTAAATAATCTTGGATAATAAAACCTCGTTCTAAGTCGCCCCGCAACACCTCGATTCCCACCCGAAATAAAGAATAAAAAATTAAGTATAGGAGAACGATTTGCCCGTCAAAGGCTTTTTTGCTTATTTTCCAAGCCAAAAATCCAAAAAGCAAAAATTCAAAAACCGACTCCATTAATTGAGTGGGATACAAAGGCATACCCGTAGGAGCCAATTGGGTACTCCCCTCTGGAAAAGTCACCCCGTACCAAGCATGGGGATCACAAGTCTTACCGTGGCAACACCCAGCCATAAAGCAGCCCAAACGCCCAAAGGCATGGCCTAAGGCCAAGCCAGGAGCTAAAATGTCAGCGACTTTCCAAAAATCTAATTTCTTTTTTTTAAAAAAATAAATGGAAAAAATTAAAGCAGCTACTACCCCACCATAAAAAACTAAACCCCCTTGCCAGAGATAGAAGGCCTCCCAGGGTCTTTTCAAGTAATAAGCGGGGTTCTCTACTAAAATAAAGGCAATCCTAGAACCTACTAAACCAACCAACATCAAATAAAAGGCAAAATCCGTCATCTGCTTAGGATTAAGCCCCTCTTTAGCCGAACGATACCTAATCCACTGCAAAGCCATTAAAAAACCAATGGCAATAAGAAGACCATAACTATGAAGCTTAAAGGAGCCAATTTCAAATAAAACAGGATGCATATTCGTATTAATTGCTAGTTATTGATGCTTAGTTGCTAGCCTTTCTGTCTAGAAACACTAACAAACAAAAAAAATGACACATCATAACCAGGAAAAATCCAAAGTCTTAGGTCTTAATACGAGAGCCGAGCAAGGAAGGTGACGTAAAATTTGAGTAGCGGTGGTACCTAGCTTTTTTTTGGCCATGGCCGTACGGCCATGGGTAGAAAGAACAATCAAATCCACTGCTTTTTTTTCTACCAAATCCTTAAGGGCCTTTTCTAAGGAATTATGCAAAAGTAATTTTTCCCAGTCTAAATTTTTTAAATTTAATTGTTTTTGGAAGTCTTCCATCCTTTGGCTGGCTAGCTCAGAAAGGGATTTTTCGTACTCCTTGGGATCTACCAAACTAAAAGCAGGTAAAACAAAGGGCTCCAAAATATGAACTAAAGAAAACTTAGCTCCTAAAAGCTCTACCCAAGGCAAGGCTTGAGAGGCGGCATCCAAGGAAGCAGGAGAAAAATCCGTTAAAAAAGCTACCTTTTTAGGCAAACCGGAAGCACCCTCTGGACTTTTTTCGATCCACACAGGCGTCCTAGTGTTGCGCACTACAGTCTCTGTATGACGCCCTAAGACTAAAGAAGCTAGGCTTCCATGGCGATCAGGACCCAAAAGAACTAAGTCTGCAGGCTCTTCTTTTAAGCACTGAAGAATTTCTTCATAAGGCACACCCGTGGTTACTTTAGAAGAAGCCTCAACTTTTGGATCCACTAAGCTACTGACTTTTTCTTCTAAGGCCTTAAGAGCGTCTTTTTCCCATTGTCCCATAAGAGAAACTAAATCACCGGGGACACTGGCTCCCTCGTAAGGAAACTCTTGAACCACATGAAAAGCTAATAAAGAAGCCTGCCAGGTAGAAGCCAACAAGGAAGCTTTTTTTAAGGCCTTCCAAGAAGTCTCGTCAAAATCCACCGGACATAAGATTTGTTGAGGTCTTTGAGTCATCCAGTTTAAACTCTAGACCGATTTATGAATAAGACTCAAACAATTTTACTAGTCGCCCACGGTTCTCGCAAAAAAGAAGCTAATGAAGAAGTAAAACAGCTAGCTCAAGTTTTAGAAAAAAAAATCAAACATCCTATTAAAGCTGTGTTTTTAGAACTGGCGGAACCCAGCATCGAACAAGGGATTGACGCTGCCTGTCAAAATGATTTTAAAAAAATTTTAATTCTGCCTTATTTTTTAAGTCAGGGCCGACATGTACATCAGGATATTCCTAGACTGATTCAAACAAAACAAAAAAAATTCCCCAACACGACTATTCAATTATTAGATTATGTAGGAAAGTCCCCAGGCATGGAAAAGCTGCTAGCCTCCTTGATGACAGAAGCACTCTTAAAGACGGACTAGTTTTGCAGTTTTTGTAAGGCCTTGACGCGACGCACATCTTGCTCTTGACGAATCTTGCGGGCTTGCTGAACCTCACTATTGAGTTCCCCCATCAAAAGCACAAAGTCTGCTTGTCGTTCTTCATCCTTTAAAACAAGCTGTACCTCTTTTAAAAGCTGCTGCCTTAGGCCCCTTTGCTCTTCTTCATTTTGACGTAAGCGTTTGAAGTGGGCTTGAAGGGCGTCTTTGTCGTCTTTTTCCCGAGCCGTCTTCATGGCCTCCCGTAACTGAAGCATCTCGGCCCTTAATTGATTACGTTTTTCTCGGTGGGCTTTAAAAATCTCTTCCATCTGCTGAGACTCTTCTCCATTTAAATTTAGCTCCCGAGTCATACGTTGCATAATCAACTGCTGGGCTTTTTCTAAAGTATCCTCCTCCGAAGAAGCACCAAGGCTAGAGGAGAATAAGAAACTAAGGGCAAGGACAATAAGACTACTTTTTCTTAAGAGCTTCATGCTCGTTCCTCCACTTTTTCTAAGGATTTAATCAGTATCTTTAATTCTTCTTGATCCAAAGACTCTAAGTCCATCCAAGGGTCCTCTCCGCTAGGAAGGGCTAAGCCCAAGAGACTGTCTTCTTCACTAGGACTTAATTCTACCAAAGTTCTCTCTAATTCCTGCACCTCAAGCTTAGCCTGGGAAGCTCCTGAATGGTGATCCCAAGGGTTTAAACGAAACAGTCCTATACATAATAATAAAACTGCCGCCACGGCCAGCCAGTTCCAAGAAAAATAGGAAGTCTTTTTTTCTTTTTGAAGCAAGTCCTGAATACTTTTTAACTGCTTCCTAAAGAAAAGTTCTCCCGGATCCTCTAAGGATAGAGCTTTCAATTGGCTTAAGAGCTCTTGGTTTTGCAAGAAAATCTCCTGTAATTCTGGGTCTCTTTTTAAAAAGTCTTCCTCTTCAGAGCTTAAAGAAGCCTCTCCCAAAGCCACCCATGTTAGTTTTTCTTCTAAGTTGTCTTTATTCATGGCTTAAATCCCTCTTTTTTACCCATTCTCTTAGACTCTTCATCGCATAGTGAAAGTTAACTTTAACTGCAGATTCGCTACTTTCTAACATACTAGCAATGTCTTTAAAGGTTTTTTCCTGATAAATCCTTAAAATCACTACTTCTTTTTGTCTAGCGGGCAGGTGTTCTAAGGCTTGTTTAAGATAATAACGTTGATGGGCTAAGTCTTCATAGGCCTCTTGTTTTTCTTCTGAATCGTCACTTAAGCCCTCTGGCACTTCTACCTGAATGCGCTTTTTCTTAGCCAACTCGGTCCGACAAAGGTTAAGCGTAATCACACTCAACCAGGTTTTAAAAGAAGAACGAAACTCAAACTTAGATAATGCACGATAGGCCTTCATAAAGGCTCTTTGTGTGATGTCATCGGCCAAAGTCTCGCTGCCTACCATACGCATAGATAAAAAATAGACATAACGTTGGTATTTTTTAACCAAAAGCTCAAAGGCTTTGGTTTCGCCCTGAGCAGCAGCTTTAACAATACTTTCTTCCGAATCCAAAAGAAACTCCCTCTTCTAAGAAGCAAACACGATGCTATTAAGCTATCTGGAAGATCAAGGGATTTTAAGGCAAAAAACAAGCTTAATTTAAGACATTAATTCTTTTCTACCTCATCCAATTGATCAGCCGCAACGATCCAACCACGACAAACTTTTTTACCACAAAGACAAGGGATAGACTTTTCTGCAGCCCAAGCATAATCAATAGTCAGCTCTTCCCCTTTTTTAATAGGGCGAATCACTTCTACAAAAACCCTAGTATCTTCAGAATCATCGTAGACAAAAAGTTCGCAATTAGGCTCACAACTATGATTGATATAACGAAAAATATTACGAGGCTCTAAAACCCAGGGGCCAGCCAAATCCATACAATAATCCGACTCAAAGTCTTCTTCGTCATAAAGATCTCCCAGCACCTCACCAGCCAAATCGCCTACTCTAAAGTCTCTTTCGGCAAAAATACCCTGACCCACCTCGGTTTCTTCTAAACAAAGGTTAGGATAATTTTCCACCATGACCTCAGAAAATCGAGGAGCTTGTTTTTTTTTCCTTGGACTCATTAGAAAATTTCCTTTAGCGCAAAGCCAATTAAAGCCGCAAGTAGCTTAAGAAATTAAAAACAATAAATTACCCTCCTCATCCGAGGAGAAGTGGTCCCAGCGCTAGGAACCCGAGGACCAAAACCCCTCCCCTTCCCTTAGCAGAGAAGGATTTTAAAAGCTAAATAAGGAAATTACCATGACTCAAACATTTCGTACCGAAACCGACAGTATGGGAGAAATCAAAGTCCCAGCCCAACATTACTGGGGCGCACAGACAGCAAGAAGCCTCACCCACTTTGATATTGGAGAAGACCTTATCCCCAAAGCCGTCATCCGAGGCATGGCCATCTTAAAAAAAGCCGCAGCCCTCACTAACCGCGATTTAGGCAAACTGCCTGAAGAAAAATGCCAACTGATTGCCCAAGCTGCCGACGAAATTTTAGCAGGCAAACTAGACCAAGAATTTCCGCTAAGAGTTTGGCAGACAGGTAGCGGCACCCAAAGCAACATGAATGTCAACGAAGTCATCTCCAATCGTGCCATTGAGATTGCCGGTGGAGAAAAAGGCAGTAAAAATCCTATTCATCCCAACGACCACGTCAACATGAGCCAAAGCTCCAACGACACTTTCCCCACCGCCATGCACATTGCAGCAGCGGAGGAATTTGTTCACACGCTCATGCCTGCGGTAAAAATTTTGCGAGACGCTCTGGCAAAGAAACAAAAGGCCTTTGAAAAAATCATCAAAATTGGCCGCACCCACTTACAAGATGCGGTCCCTTTAAGCTTAGGCCAAGAGTTTTCCGGCTATGTTTCTCAATTGGATGACAACCTAAAGCGTCTAGAGCAAAGTCTTCCTGGTCTCTACGAACTAGCCTTAGGCGGTACAGCAGTAGGGACAGGCATTAAT
>JAGRNM010000108.1 GCA_020440745.1 Deltaproteobacteria bacterium | reverse complement strand
ATAGTTAGTAATGAGATGAAGGACGGACTTTATTGGTTAAAGCTTGAGTTTTTTGATAAAAGGGGTATTTTTTAACCCGTATTTTTGTGGAAAAAATTCTAAAATCTAATTAAAATTAAATAGATAAGGTTTATTGAATATTTTTTGTACATATATCGACATTTTCAGACAGAAAGTCTTAAGGCTTTAGTCTTATTTTTGGAAAAGCATTTTTTGAGGGTATTTCAAATTTTGTTATCTGTTTATGAAAGCGTTTTAAAAAAGTCTCACTCCTAAAAAAGTCTATTGTCAGGGAGGAGACTTTTATTTATGTTCCAAAATGGAGACGGCAGCGTCCCATAGTTTATTTTAAAGTTTTTTGGATCTAAGAAGAAAAATTGAGATAAAAATAAAAAAAGGCTTGCAAGACTTCTTAAAAAGGTTTATGCCTAAAATAACGAGAGAGAGAATAGTTGGAAGCGGGTGAAATAAGGTGATAAGGTAAGAAGAGAGCGCTAGGGTTTCCATCAGATTCTTTTATAAACTCTCCAATGCTTAATAATAAAAAGATTTATGCTTAATTAATAAGTAAGATTAATAATTAAGCGAAGGCTTTGACCCTATATCCCACACTCCTCTTAACCCCTAGGACCCTCGGCGTTTGCCGGGGGTTCTTTTTTTTATCTAAAAATTAATCCTCTCTATTTTTTGTATTTCTTTTAATGGCAAAAAACTTCTTTTAAGAAAAGAGTGCTTGAGTATCCATCCATTGCTTTCTTGCGGTATCTTCACTAGGCTACGTGAAGTGTCTCAAGATACTTCCATTCTTGCTTTTTTAGCTTATCTTAAAGAAGAAAAGCGTTTTTCTCCGTTGACCCTAAAGGCCTATGCTTTTAATTTATTGGAGTTAGAGATTTTTATTAAAAAATCTTTTGGAAATTATGTGCAGGGGCATCAGGTTGTATGGAAAGATTTGCCTAGTTTGGTATTGCGCTCTTATTTATCTAGTTTGTTTAGCCGTCTAAAAGCCAGAAGCTTGGCTAGGAGGGTAGGAAGTCTTCGTAGTTTTTATAATTATTTATCTCGTCAAGGTTTAGTGGATCAAAATATCGCTCGCGAAATTCCTTATCCTAAGACACCTCAGGATTTGCCCCGTTATTTAGAAATAGAAGAGGCTGCCTATCTTTTAGATAAACCTTTAGAAGAGTCTTTTGAAGCTAAAAGAGATAGGGCAATGTGGGAACTATTTTATTCCAGTGGACTGAGGGCTTCAGAGCTGGTGGCTTTGACTTTTAGTCAAGTAGACCTTAAAGAAGCTTTGTTAAGAGTAAAAGGAAAAGGATCTAAAGAACGCCTAGTACCCATAGGTACTAAGGCAGTGGAGGCCATCAAGGATTATTTAACCTTTCGTTCTCAGGTTCCGATTCAACCGGGATACGAAAATTTTATTTTTTTAGGCAAAAGAGGTCGTCGTATTCACGCTAGTGTTTTGGCTAGGCAGTTAAAAAAGGACCTTGTTCAGGCGGGCTTAGCTGCTAAAGTGACTCCCCATGGCTTAAGGCATAGTTTTGCAACTCACCTTCTGCAGTCGGGGGCTGATTTGAGGGGAATTCAAGAGCTTTTGGGCCATGCTAGCCTCTCTACGACACAACGCTATACCCATATTAGCCTTGACAAACTCAAGAGTGCATATGACAAGGCCCATCCCAGAGCCAAAAGCGAGTAAGGATTTATTTATTCGTTTTTGGCCCTTTGTTTTGGAGTTTTAATGATGGAAGAAAAGATGCATAGCACAACTATTTTGGCGGTACATCGAGGGGATAAGGTAGTCTTGGTGGGTGATGGACAGGTGAGTTTGGGACAGACTATTATGAAAGATTCGGCCCGTAAAGTCAGACGTACTAAAAATGGCAAGGTGATTGCTGGTTTTGCAGGTTCTACGGCCGATGCTTTTACTCTTTTTGAGAAATTTGAGGCTAAGTTAGAAGAATTTAATCAAAATCTAACTAGGGCCGCCGTAGAATTAGCCAAGGAGTGGCGTACGGATCGTATGTTGCGTCGTCTAGAAGCGATGCTTTTAGTAGCTGACGTTAAAAATATTTTTACAATCAGTGGTAACGGAGATGTGATTGAGCCTGATGAGGGAGTGGCTGCTATTGGATCGGGAGGTCCTTATGCTAGGGCGGCGGCTTTGGCTTTGGTGCGTAATACTAAGAAGTCTGCTAGGGAGATCGCTTTGGAAGCTATGAAAATTGCTTCTGAGATTTGTGTTTATACTAATAATAAATTTGTGGTGGAAGAGATCTAGGGATTTATTGGATGGTGGTGGTTTAAGTATAGGCTTACCTTTTAATTTTAATTAAAGATTTAGGTTTCATGAAAACTGCTAATTTTACCCCCAGAGAAATCGTATCCGAGTTGGATAAGTATATTATTGGTCAGAAAGATGCCAAAAGGGCCGTGGCCATTGCTTTGCGCAATCGTTGGCGTCGTCAAAATGTTCCAGAAGAATTACGAGATGAGATTGCCCCTAAGAATATATTAATGATTGGGCCTACGGGTGTGGGTAAAACTGAAATCGCTCGTCGTTTAGCTAAACTCTCAGGCGCTCCTTTTATTAAAGTGGAGGCCACTAAGTTTACAGAGGTGGGTTATGTGGGTAAGGACGTGGAGTCCATGGTCCGAGAGCTTACTGAAACGGCTATTAATATGGTTAAGGAGGAGGAAAAACTTAAGGTCCAGTCTAAAGCTGAAGAATTAGCTGAAGAAAGGCTCTTGGATTTATTATTGCCACCCAAAGAGTCCCCTAAAGAGACTGGTTTAAGTCCTAATCAGGAAGTCTTAGAAGGGATGATTTTGGCTGAGGAAGGTATTTCTGAACAAGAAGCACCCGATAATCTTAAAGAGGAGCCCATATCCCAGCCTAAAGCTAGGAGTGAGGCCGAAGAAAAAACCAGAGAGAAACTTAGAGAGATGCTCCATCAAGGAAAACTCAAGGATCGTTTAGTTGAGTTTCGCCCCAAACCTCAGACCATGATGCCTATGGTAGAGGTCGTTAGTGCTCCTAGTCTGGAGGAAGTAAGTTCTAATATCCGCGATATGTTTTCTGGTCTTTTTTCTCAATCCTCCAAAAGGCGTAAATTAAAGGTTCCTGATGCTTTAAATTTATTAATCCAAGAAGAGGCTAGCAAGTTAGTGGACAACGAAAATGTGCATCAAACAGCCATTGACTTAGTAGAACAAAGCGGAATTATTTTTTTGGACGAGATTGATAAGATTGCTGGCAAACAAGGAGGAAGCAGTAATCCCGATGTAAGTCGTGAAGGCGTTCAAAGGGATATTTTACCCATTGTAGAGGGATCTAATGTTCATACTAAGTATGGCATGGTCAAAACGGATCATGTACTTTTTATTGCAGCAGGGGCTTTTCATGTGTCTAAGCCTAGTGATCTAATTCCAGAGTTACAGGGACGTTTTCCGATTAGGGTAGAGCTGAGTAGTCTTACAGAAGAAGACTTTTTAAAGATTTTGCAAGAGCCTGCTAATTCTTTGACAAAGCAATATCATGCCTTGCTTAAAACGGAGAAAGTAGAATTAGACTTTGCTGAAGATGGTTTAAAAGAAATTGCCCACTTTGCAGCAGAGGTTAATAGTAAGACTGAAAATATCGGAGCTCGTCGTTTGCATACTATTATGGAAAATGTCTTAGATGAGATTAGTTTTGAAGCCCCTGACAAATCGGGTTCTTCTTTAAAAATAAACGCTCAGTATGTAAGAGATAAATTAAGTGATGTGGTTAAAGATGAAGATTTAAGCCGGTATATTCTTTAATAATTGAGAGCGGGCTTTTGTTTGCTTAAAGCCAATAACAAACAAAAATTAATAAAATCTAAAATTAAAATTCATGTCTTCATTATCTAAAAACGCTGTACAAGAACTTATCAATAGGGCTTCCACTTTAATGGAGGCTTTGCCTTATATTCGTCAGTTTTATGGCAAGGTCTTTGTTATTAAGTACGGTGGGCATGCCATGGTGGATGAAGAGCTCAAGGAGAGCTTTGCTAAGGATATTATTATGATGCGCTTAGTGGGTATGGTTCCCATTGTTGTCCATGGAGGTGGGCCTCAGATTGGTCAGGTAATGGAGCGCATGGGTTTAGAGAGTAAGTTTCATGAGGGTATCCGCATCACTGATCAAGAGACTATGGATGTAGTCGAGATGGTTTTGGTAGGAAAAGTGGGAAAAGCTATTGTGAGTTTGATTAACCAGCATGGTGGTAAGGCTATTGGTTTGAGTGGTAAAGATGGCAAGTTGTTAGAAGCAACAAAAGTCTCTCCTGGCACTATTAAAAATGCTGAGGGAATTAATGAGCTAATTGATTTGGGTAGGGTAGGAGAGATTACCTGTGTTCATACACAAGTCTTAGAGCTTTTGGAAAAAGATCAATTTATCCCAGTGATTGCTCCAGTAGGAGTTAGTGAAAGCGGTGAGGCTCTTAATATTAATGCCGACCTTGTAGCTAGTGCCTTGGCCGGAGCTTTAAAGGCAGAAAAATTAATCTTATTAACCGATGTTGAGGGAGTAAAAAATAAACAAGGAGAGCTCTTAAGTCAGTTAAAACCTAAACAGGCTTTAAAATTAATCGAAGATCAAACTATTAGTGGCGGTATGATCCCTAAAGTAAAGTGTTGTTTACAAGCTTTAAAAGAAGGTGTGCGAAGTGCCCATATTATTGATGGTCGTCTTAAACATGCCGTACTTTTAGAGACGCTAACTGATAAAGGGGTAGGGACGGTTTTTTTTGGAGAAAAGGCTTAAGTTTTTGATATGAACACGTCCCAGATTATTCAAATGACTGATGCTCATCTTTTAGCTACTTATGCCCGTGTTCCCATTGCGTTGGTTCGTGGGGAAGGCTCCTATCTTTGGGATGCTGAGGGTAAGCGTTATTTAGACTTTGTTGCGGGTATTGCTGTCAATGCTTTGGGACATAGTCATCCTGAGATATTAAAGGTTTTAAAAGAACAAGCAGAGACTTGAATTCACGCCAGTAATCTTTTTTATACAGAAGCACAGGCCCATCTTGCAGAAAAGCTCACTAGTTTGAGTTTTGCCGATAGGGTTTTCTTTTGTAATTCTGGCGCAGAGGCCAATGAAGCGGCCATCAAACTGGCTAGAGCTTATGGAAAAGCCAAAAAAGGACCGGATTGTTACGAGATTATTAGTTTAGACCGTAGTTTTCATGGCCGAACTCTAGCGACGGTTGCAGCGACAGGTCAGGAGAAAATTCAAAAAGGTTTTGCGCCTTTGCCAAGTGGTTTTATGCAAGTACCTCCAGAGGATTTGTCCGCTTTAAAAGCAGCTATTAATCAAAACACCTGTGCTATTTTGATTGAACCTGTCCAAGGAGAAGGTGGAGTTTATCCCTTAAGCGGTTCTTATATGGAGGCCATTTCAAAGCTGTGCG
>JAGRNM010000107.1 GCA_020440745.1 Deltaproteobacteria bacterium | reverse complement strand
AAACAACTAACAACGAAAAAAATGTGGCCAGGTGATCCTCGCTGCACAAGGAAAACACCGCTACCGCTGCTTCCTTCCGGATCTGACGGGGTTCACGACACTCCTTTGCGCGAGGGCCCGGCCGATGGCAACCTAGACCAGCTAAGCTTTAAGAGCAAGTTTAGTTAATAATTAGGTAACTACCCTCTTTTATTCTTTATTTCCCAATAGCAAAATCCGTATAAATACTTAAATGGCTCGTATAGAAAGAAAAATTCAAAAAACTAATGAAATAGTAGAAATCAGCTCCTGGGAAAAAGGCGAAGCAGTTTGAAATCTCTATCCCTTTAAGTAAAGCCCGGTCTGAGTTTATGCTAAAACTTGTAGAAGAACGTCAAAAGTGCTTATTAAAAAGCCTTAAAGTTTAGACAAAACTAATATGAACTGGATCCAACACATCATTGAGCCCAACTATTTGGCCTTAACCTGGCTTCCTCCTTCTGAGAAAGAAAGAAGACGTTTAGTCGTAGGTCAACTAAGGCCAGAAAATAATAAAGAAGTCTCACTTGTTTATTTGGTAGAGTCTAGCGACTATCAAGAAGCTATTAAAAAAGGATTTAAAGGCTATCCAGGCTTAACTACACAAAAAGAAATTCATAAAAACGTTTTGGATCTCTTTCTTAAAAGAGTACCCAGTCGTTCTAGACGAGATTTTAAAAAATATTTAGAATCTATTCGGATACCTACAGATAAGACTATTAGTGACCTGGCTCTACTTGGTTATTCAGGAGCTCGTCTACCCGATGATACCTTTGATATTATTCACCCCTTTGAAGAAGCAAAAGGACCTTGTGAATTACTGACCAAAATCACAGGTTTTGACTATTATGAAGGCAAGCATTGCTTGCAAAAACTTACTCTAAATACCCCAGTTACCCTTAAGAGAGAACCCCATAACCCTAAAGACCCTGATGCAGTTTCTGTTTTTTTCGATAGTAAACAGTTAGGCTACATTAATCGAGTCCAATCTCCTGTTTTTTCTCAATGGTTAGAAAAAGGACAAATCAGTCAATCAGTAATCGAAAAAAAGAATGGTTCGGAAGAGCATCCTAGATTTTACTTATTTATATCTGTGACTACTAATTAGTTTTTAAGCCCCTTGACAAATCTCAAGCTAAAGCCCTAAGCCTGATCTTCTTAAAATTAAAACACCTCAGTTAAAAGGGAAACCAGAGGAATCTCTAAGGATTCTCAGCTGGTACGGTCGCGCCACTGTAGTGGAGCTTTTGAGGCCTCTTCCGATTTAAGTCACCGCTCAAAACAGAGTGGGAAGGCAAGGAAGACTAAGCCAAAGTTTCTTTACTGTTTAAAATAACTAAAGAAGCTAAGCTCCTAAGTCAGGACATCTTTTAGCTGATGGAAAAAAAACTCTTCGCGTCAAAGAGAAAAGCATGAAAGTTCTTTTTACCATCTTATTTGTCCTAAGTGTCCTTTTGCCCACTAAGCTTGCGGCAGAGACCTACCAAAGCCCAGAAATCTTGGTCAGCGCTTCTTCCTCTAATACTTCTTCTGAAAAACCCAGTGCCTTTGTCACCGTCCTAGATCCCAAAGATTATGAAAATACCATGAGCACCTTACCAGAGGTTCTAGCCGGACAAGTGGGAATTTTTGTTAAAAACTCCGGCGGCCTAACGGACTTAAGTACGGTCAGCTTAAGGGGCAGCACCGCCGAACAAGTCTCGGTTTATTTAGATGGACTCAAACTTAATAGTGCCCAAGGGGGAGCGGTGGACTTTTCTAGTCTTCCGCTAGAAAGCTTGGAGCGTATCGAGATCATCCGCGGGGGCGCTAGTCACCGTTTTGGAAGCGACGCAGTGGGTGGAGTCATTAATCTTATCAGCAAAAAGGCCAAAAACAAAAAAGCCCAAATCCAAGCTAAAGTCTCTGTAGGCAGTTTTTGGACTTTAAAAACCCATGAAGCCTTCAACAAAAAATGGCAAAAGCTTGGCCTAAGCTTAAGCCACAGCCATTTAAGCAGCCAAGGGGATTACTCTTTTAAAGAAAGTCAAACCCACGTGGGCAATCTCACACTGGGAGGAAACGAAACTTTTAAACGAGAACACAACCAATTTTTAAGCGAAGACTTTTTGATCCATCTTCATGCTAAGAAAGAAAATTTTAGTTACCAGATCAGCCAAAATTTTTTCTTAAGTTTTAGGCAAGAACCCGGGACAGAGATAGAAAGCACGCAACTAAGCCCCGCTAACCCGCTAGAAGCCGAACGTTCGGTCTTTCGCCAAATTTTGAGTTCTAAATTTACTTGGAACTTAAGAGAAGATTTAAGTTTTTATTTTCAACCCCAATTTCGTTGGGAGCAAAATCATTTTAAAGACCCAAGTCCTGCCTTAGGCCCGGCCATTGATGTTAATTTTTTTAACCACAGGCTAGGAGGCCAAGTGGGCCTAGTTTGGGAAAAACAAAATCCCAAACACCAACATCTAGTAAAAAGTTTTTTAGAAATCTATTGGGATTATTTTAAAGATCATAGTCCCATCGCTGGCACGCCGGAAATAGGACGCCAAGATCGTCTAAACTTAGCGCTTTTTATAGAAGACGAAATCAGTCTACTGGGAGAAAGACTGCAAATTCTGCCTAGCCTACGTTGGGAGTATACTAATGACTTTGGCTCTCAAGTTCTTCCCCACTTAGGCCTCATCGCAACACTTAGGAAAGAACTAAAAATCAAAAGCAATGTGGGTTTGAGTTTTCGTTATCCTAATTTTAATGAGCTTTATTTTCCGGACCAAGGCTTTGTGCGCGGCAATCCTGATTTAAACCAAGAAAAAAACCTCCATGTTGATTTAGGACTAGAGTGGCAAGTCAAAAAATTAGGAGGAAGTTTAAGCTATTTTTATCAAGAAGTCTTTGACTCCATTGTCTTTGTACCCGTTAGCGCCTTTACCATTGCACCACTCAATACCAGCCGAGCCCGCATTCAAGGTTTAGAAGCAGAAGTGCGATGGAAGCCTGTGGATTGCTTAAGCCTAGCAGCCAATTATACCTTCTTAGACGCCAAACTTAAGACCAGCTCTCAGCCACTTCCCGGCAGACCTAAACATTTGGCCAAGGCTAAGGTGGAATTTGAAAAAGATTTTTTTAAATTATTTAGCCAAGTCCATTTTACTGATCAACTACCCATTGGCTTTAGCGGCACAAGACGACTGGAAGATAAAATCATCGTCGATGCAGGCATGACTTTTAAAATTAAAAGCCATTATTTTTTGAGCCTAGAAGGCAAAAACTTAGGCAATGTACAAAGCTACGACTCGGTAGGTTTTCCCCTGCCTCGCCTACAGTTTTATGCCTCCTTTGCTTACAAGGCCTAAAAAGGAAAAAATAAAATGAAAAAACTAAGCTTAATTTTTATTTTAATCTTAAACGCTTGTGGTGGTGGTGTTCAGGTTGACCCCCACTCTGAGCTCAATCTATCCCTTAACCAAGTTGAGACCTACAACCTACCAGGTGACTTCCCCCCCGACTTGCTAATTCCTGCTTTTGATCCTTCGACCGTCTTTACCTTAGACTTTACTAGTGCAGCCGTACTGCCCATTAAATTAGATAGCTCTCCTCTAGATCTACAAAAGCTTTGGCCTATCTGGGACGGAGCCGCTTTAGGACTAGGCCTAAGCCCCAACGACCTTTTTATGCTTAGTCCTAGCCAGGCCTTTTTATTGGGAGTAGAAGATCTGGTTTACTACAATCCCACTAATGGAGAGGTCTGGCAAAGTGTCAAAATTAATGAACCTATCTTGTTAGAACAAGCCCTTGCTTACTCTCGAGCAGAAGACTGCGACGGCGATGGTCTAGTGGAATCCAGCATAGGCCCGGGAACTTTTAGCCCCAATACACCCAATCAAGTGGTGGCCACCCCCACCCAAGTCTTTGTGAGCGTTAGCAACCTTTGTTTTTCTCCAGACTTTAACTCCGTCTACACCCAAGCGATGCTCTTAGTCTTTGATCTCCAAACAGAAGCACCTTACTTAAGTCCCTCTGACCCTGCCTTTATTGTCCTAGAAGGCTTTAATGCCACGGGATTAACTTTGACTGAGACTAGCCTCATAGCCACGGCTACAGGAGATACCATATTTCAGGATGGTCAAAACTTACCGGAGACTTCGAGTTATTTAAACGAAGTAAGTCTCAGTACCCAACAAGTCACCCGCAGCTTAGACTTAGGCATGATCGTTGCTAACTTTAAGGGAGTAGCCCTTAACGAGGACCAAAGCCTAGCCTGGCTAGGTTCTGCCAACTTTAGCCAAATCTATGAAATTGACTTAGCAAGCTTTAGCCTAAGCCAAAGCTTTAGCTTAAGCGAGGTCGCCAACGACTTTATCAGCGATCAAGTCTTTGATAAAAACCGAAACCTACTTTTTGCCAGCAGCTTTAATCAAAGCGGTATTTTTGTCTTAAACCCTCAAGAACCCAAGCAAGTGGATTTTTTAGACCTTAATAACCTGGATCAACCTGGCCTAACCGGAGTGGGTTCTCTTGCCCTGAGACCCGGACTGGCAGGAGTAGACTTTGAGGGTCCAGACCTTTGGGCTTTGACAGGAAACCCAGGCAGACTCCTGGGCTTGCAAACCTACTGATTAAATTTTTAATTTTTTAACCTAAAAGGAAAAACCATGAAAAAAACTCTAAGTCTTTTGCTTTTATTAAATCTTTTAGTCGCCTGTGGCGGTGGCAAATTACCCGAAGAAAAGCCTTCTGTTGATGAGGAGACTAGCCAATCGGAAACACCCATCTCACTCCCCTCTGAGACAGGGAGTGGAGACCCATCACAAGAGTCCGAAGAAAGCATTCCCCCTTCCATTGCCAGTGACGATTGTATGGACGAAGTAGCCCAAGTCCACTACGGAGAAAATGCCGGTTTTGGTCAAGCCGAATTCCCCGAAGTTGTTTTAGGTCCTCCCCTAGGTGGTGGTGAAACCACGGGCAGTACAGAGAGCGTACTTTCTTTAGGCAGTTTCGGCAGCATTACCCTATGTAGTGAAACCCCCATTTTAAATGGAGAAGGCCCGGACTTTATTGTCTTTGAAAATGCTTTTTACACTGAACTTGCCGAAAACGGCGTCTTTGCCGAACTAGCCACCGTCTCCGTTAGCCAAGACCCCCAAGGTTTAACAGGTTTCATTAATTTTAATTGTTCTACCTATAGTTATAAAGGTTGTGCTGGGACTCACCCAGTCTTAGCCAATGCGGAGACCAACTCCATTGACCCCACCGACCCTGAGACCGCCGGCGGGGACCCCTTTGACCTGGAAGTCTTAGGCTTAGACTATGCCTTTTGTGTCAAGATTGAGGACCTAGACTGGAGCGCCCTCAACGGTGGGAGCACCGCAGGCTTTGATCTAGATGCGATTTGCATGGTGCATCAATGACTTAGAAAGGGCTCTAAAAAATATTAAAAAAAACACGCACCTTTTATTTAC
>JAGRNM010000106.1:3316-5487 GCA_020440745.1 Deltaproteobacteria bacterium | reverse complement strand
CTCCATGGACTTCACTTCGGAGTTGTTGGGCAAGTCAAGGGTTTTAAGGATAGTTTTAAGATTGGCTTTAAGACTTCTTTGAAACTCATACTTAGCATTAAGTACTTTTCCTAAGGACTTCAAAAAAGTCTCGTTTTGTAAAAGTTTATTGATAACATCAGAGTTGACTAACTCAACAAAGAGTTGTTCTTTAAATTTTTCTCCACGCTCTAAAGCTTCTTCCATCACACCTTTAATATCCATAAAAATCTCCTTATGATTCAGGGGGTCTTGCAAGAAAATCCCAACTTAAACTTAAAATTTTGACCTGCTTTACCTGAATCAAGAATACAATCTTGTCAAGAAAGACTTTAATTCAAGAGAACTTAAATTCAATGAAAGGAAATAAATAAAGCCAAAACTCAAGCTATCACTTTAAGAAAAGCTAAAATTTTTACACTTAAGCTTGATAAGAGGCAATTTTAGTGTTTTTTTTCCTCCTTACTTTATGTTAAAAGTTTTTTTGTAAAAAAGGCCTAAAAAGCCTAAAATCCTTCTTCCAGTCCTAAACGTTTCCCTAATCCCTTTTAAAATATACGAGAGGAGAAATCTCAATGCTCTATCCCTTAGCCCAATTAGCTTCTCAGGCTCCTACAGAGCCCCTTAGTGCTGCAGCTACCACCACCAATGGGGGGGCTCCTTCAATTTTAGAGATGCTTACCCATAGCGGACCGGTGGTAACAGCTACTTTATTAGTTTTAGTATTTTTTTCCATTACCTCTTGGTCAATTATTCTTTTTAAGTATATCCAATTTAAAAGAGCCAAATCCATGATCCAAAGCTTTTTAAAAAGCTTTAATGGCAGCCTTAGTCTGGATGAAATGCTCAATAAGTCCAGCGCCAAACAAGAGGGCAACCCTTTAAGCAGACTATTTAATGCCGGACTAAGCGAAATCCTGCGCTACAAACAACAAAAAGACAAAAGCCCCTCCCCACCCCAACCCAGACTCAGCCATATTCAAGACCGTGTTTTTAGCTCTCAACAAGAAGAAAACCATCGCTTAAGCGAGTGGACTCCCTTTTTAGCAACTACCGCCAGTGCTTGCCCCTTTATTGGTTTGTTTGGAACCGTTTGGGGAATCCTGACCGCCTTCTTTGCTATTGGCCAGATGAAATCCACTAGCCTAGCCGTAGTTGGCCCCTACATTGCCGAAGCGCTAATTGCCACCGCCGTAGGCTTAGCAGCAGCTATTCCAGCGGTCATGGCCTACAACTATTTTACAGTGCGCCTCAAAAGCTTACGTCAAGAAATGGAAAGCTTTGGCACAAGGCTAGTCCATAGGATTGAAAGCGAGTATTTCTAACCAATTCAAAACCCAACAAAGAGTAACTAAAATTATGGCTTTTCAAAATTCTAATGCTGGCGACGAAACTCTAAACGAAATTAATATTATTCCTCTCGTGGATATTATGTTGGTTTTACTGATTATCTTCATGGTCACTGCTCCTTTTTTAAATGAGAGCATTGATATTGACCTACCCAAGGTAGAAGTCACTGCTTCTAATACCCAGAGCCAAGAAAAAGTCTTAACTATTAATAAACAAGGACAGATCTTTGTTGGAGAAGACAAAACCGCCTATGGACTAGAAGGTCTGGCGCCTAAATTAGCAGAATTTTATGAAGGAAGTTCTGAAGAAGAAAAAACTCTTTTTGTTAGGGCTGACCAAAACGTCTCTTATGGTACCGTCATTAAAGTGATGGCGCTAGCTAAAGAACTGGGCATCCACCGCTTAGGCATGATTACCGAACCCGAATCCGAACGTTAAAACGTTCTTTGAAAAGGCTCAGGAAATAACTAATCTTGGAAACTCCTTTTAAAAAATATTTATTTTTTAGCCTCTTGCTTCATGGACTACTCCTGGGGATTTTTTCTTTATGCATTGGTTTTCAGGTTCCTCAAAAAAAAAGTATTAATATTACCTATCTTAATCTAAGCCCCAAAAAAGGCCTATCAACAGGCTCCAGCACAGCACCAGCAGGTATCCGCAACGCTAAAGAAGACTTAGCCCCTCAAAATCCAGAAAAAGTCACCAAGCAAACAGAAAACGCTCCCCCCCCAACAAAGGAAACACCCACAAAAATCCCAACTACATCCAAAACAACAAAGACAAAAAGCCAAAAGAGACACAAA
>JAGRNM010000106.1:0-3306 GCA_020440745.1 Deltaproteobacteria bacterium | reverse complement strand
TCAGACTACAAGCCCTAAGAGTTCCCAAACTCCTCCTAAACAAAATAAAAAAACAACCGAAGGAGTAGCCATTAAAAAGAAAAAAGATTCTAGTCCGCCACCAAGCAACCTTAGCCAAGAACAACAACAAGATATTGAAAAAGCTTTAGCCGGCATTGATCAAACCTTAGAAGATAGAAAACAACAAGCCGAAGGAAGAGAAAGTGGTCAAGACAGCTCTATCCCCAGTGCTTTAGGAAGTCCCGAAGGAGACTTGCGAGCTAGAGACCCAGGTTATGTCGCTTATCAAAGCCGGGTGCGTTCTCATATTATTCGCAACTGGGTGCGCACCCATGGACAAAGCAATAAGACTCACCTCAAAGCCAGACTACAAGTCAAAATTGACAAACAAGGACAAATTGTTAGCAAAAACTTTGTTAAAAAAAGTGGCGACGTAAGCTTTGACAATTCTACCTTAAGAGCTTTAAGCAAAGCTTCGCCCCTACCAGCACCACCCGAATCTTTGGCCGCAGAAGCTTTAAGAGAAGGTTTAATCGTTGATTTTACGGACCGAGTCCTAGGAAATTAAAAACTTTAAAAAATAAAAGTAGAAAGATCTATAATGAAAATTCGATTCTTTTTAATTTTAACCATGTTATTATTTTTCAGCTCTAAAGCCCAAAGTGCTATTTATATTTTGGTAGATCAGTTTTCTCCCGAAAACAAATTCCCGATCGCCGTAGCAGATATCGTCAATCAAGACACAGGAAGTCTTGATGAAGAATCTTCTAGATTAACTAATATATTAAAACACAACCTCAAACTAGCCGGTTATTTTGAATTAAAAACCGTTCCTAGATCTTTAAGTACCAATCTCAACCTTAAACCAGAAAATCAAAACTATGCCTCGTGGGATGCCACGGGAGGACGGGTCTATGTTAAGGGCGCTTATCGAAAAAAAGGCAGCAAGATCGAGTTAGAGCTAAGGCTCTTTGACCCCCAACTAAAAATCCAATTAGTTGGCAAAGCCTATAAAGTCCAAGCTGATGAAGCTCACCGAGCGATTCATCGTTTTGCTGACGAAATTATGTTGGCTCTCACTGGAGAAAGAGGCATCTTTAGTACCAAAATCGCCGCTGCCTGCGGCTCTAAAGGTAAAGAAGAAATTGTAGTCATGAATGTAGACGGCACGGACAGGGTTTATGTAACTGAAAACAAACATTTTAACTTAAGCCCTACTTTTTCTCCCGATGGCAAAGAACTGATTTTTACCAGCTACCGTAGTTATTTTCCCGAACTTTATTCTAGTCGTGCACGGGGCTATCAAAAATGGAAAAAACCCAAGCGACTGACTTTTAACAAAACTTTAAACATCACCCCAGAGTTTTCTCCTGATGGAAAAAGTCTTGCCTTCACCTCTAGCATGAGTGGCGATCCAGAAATCTATTTAATGGACTTATCTAAAAGAGAATCCAAACCACTAACCCAAAATATCGGCATTGATATCAGCCCTACTTTTTCTCCTGACGGACGCTACCTAGTCTTTGCCTCCGAACGACGGGGCACTCTCCACCTTTTTGTCAAAGAGCTAGAAACTAACCGGGTCAAAAGACTTACCTACACAGGATACCAAAATGACACTCCTAGCTTTAGTCCCCGTGGAGACCGCCTAGCTTATATCAAAAGTGAAGGTGGTATCTTTAATGTCTACAGCATGAACGCCGACGGCACTGATCCTAGACAACTGACTTCTATTGGGAATAATGAAAACCCTAGTTTTTCTCCTGACGGACGCTACCTAGTCTTTAGTACTAATCGAGATGGCGGTTCTAACCTTTACCTGATGATGTGGGATGGTTCCAACCAAATGCCTATTACCAATGATGGCCTTTGCAAAACCCCTGATTGGGGCAACCGTCTTCAGGATTAATTTTAAGGATTAAGATGAGCACCACCTTTGCTGTCTTTGATATGGGTTCTAATACATTGTCAGTCACTGGCGCTCGGCTAAACGCTCAGAGGACATTGGACTTTCTCTATGAAGGCTTTGCTGTTACCCGTTTATCAGAAAATTTAAAAGATGGAGGACGCTTAGACCCCCAAGCCAAAGAACGTCTTGTAACAAAATTAAAATTTTTCTTACAAGAAGCCAAAGAAAAGGGCATTCAACAAATGCTTCTTGTAGGTACCGCTGCTTTTAGAAGAGCGCAAGATGGCAAAGACTTTTTAAAACTGCTTGAAGCAAGGTTCCAAGTTCCCTCTCGATTATTAAGCGGAGAAGAAGAAGCTTTTTATTCTTTTTTAGCTGCCCAAAGAGCCTTTAAACTAGAAAAACCTGGAGTCATTGACATAGGTGGTGGCTCCACCGAAATTATTTTAGGCAACTTAGAGCAAAGCAAAAGTCTCCCCATAGGCACTGTCAGCCTAAGCGAAAGCTTACAGGTCCATGATCCCATTGACGACCAAGTCTGGCAAGCCTTAGGAAACCGGATTCATACAATTTTAAAAGACTCAACCCTAGAGCCAAAGGCTAGTCCAAAACAATGGATCGCAGTAGCGGCCACCCCTACGGCTATTGCCAGCTGCCTACAGGAGCTTCCCCAATTTAGTATCCAAAAAGTTCATGGCTTTAAGATCACACTCAAACTTTTAAAAAATTATTTAGAAAAAATCCGTACTCTCGATCTAAACACCAGGCAAACCTTACCAGGCATGGATCCTAATCGAGCCCAATTAGTACCCATTGGAGGCAAGATTTTAGAAAAAACCATGGAATTTTTTGGAGTAGAAAACATCACCGTCAGCCATCACGGCCTTAGGCAAGGGATTTTGTGGGAAGTACTTTCTTCTTAAAAAACCAAAAAAATATTAAGTAGACGACTACCTACCAATTCTATGTTTTTCAAAATAACGCTGGTGGTATTCCTCGGCGGGAAAAAACTCTTTTGCCGGTACAATCTGAGTCACAATAGGACCCGAAAATGCCTTGAGTTCTTCTAGTTTGATTTTATAAAATTGCGCCCAAGCCCTTTGTCCTTCTCCATGATAAAAAATGGCCGAACGATACTGAGAACCAATGTCAGCCCCCTGACGATTGAGCGTAGTGGGATTATGAATCTTAAAAAAAACCTCTAATAAGTCGGTATAAGTTACTTGATCGGGATCATACTTAAGCAACACAGCCTCTGCATGGCCGGTTTGGCCCGTGCAAACTTCTTCGTAAGTAGGATAGCTTACCTCTCCACCGGTGTAGCCAACAGTCGCATGAACGACTCCTTTTACTTTTCTAAAGTCAGCCTCGACTCCCCAAAAACAACCAGCCGCAAA
>JAGRNM010000105.1 GCA_020440745.1 Deltaproteobacteria bacterium | reverse complement strand
TCGGTTTCTTCCGCTCGTAATTGGCTTGCATGGAAAAGATTGAGGGTAGAAACACTAAAAAGACCTAAAAACATTAATAAAGCTAAGAGTTTTTTATTCATGGGGATTCTCCATTAATTTTAAATGAAATAGACTGTCCCCTTCGGCAATCCGTGTTAGGTAGTCTATTTGGTAAAAACTCTTAATACAAGCTTCGTGCCAAGCTTGCTTGCAGAAAAACAAACTCTAAGTTATTGATTTTAAACATATTAATTTTAATAGCCAAAAACTCCCTTTTAATTTAAGAACTAATAATTCTGCTTATTTTTAGATATCAGAATTTTTAATTCTTATTTTTGTCCATGGAAATTAAAAAGCAAAAGTCAGTTTTATTAGCGAGTCAGGACCTTGCGGTTTTAAAAGCGGTTCGGGAATATTTTGATCCCGACTATATAGTGGATTGGGTCAGTAAGCCTCAGGATTGTTTGGCTAGGTTTAGTCATAAACGCTACGAATACGCCTTGGTGGAGGTGGGTTTTTTACTCTTTGAGAAACAAGATTTAAACACCGAGGCTTATGAGAAGGTGTTGGAACCCTATGAACAGGCTTTTAAAAAAGTACCTATGATTATTTTGGCACCGCCCAAACAAGTGCGGCAAGCGGTGCGTTTGGTCCAAGCTGGCGCTCAGGATTATTTATCGTTGCCCATTGATCCCTTAGAAATCAAATTGGTCATTGAAAGCTTACAAAGCAATCGTCAGCAGGGTTTGGAACTGGATTATCTAAGGGATCAGTTTTGGAAACTAGAAGCCCAAGCCATTGCCCAGACTAAGACACCCATCATGGAAGCGGTGTTTAAGAAGATTCAATTGGCGGCTCCCACCATGGCGACGGTTTTATTACAAGGCGAGACCGGAACGGGTAAGGGTCTTTTAGCTAAGCTGATTCATCAACATTCTCAACGCAGTGGAGGCCCTTTTATTAGTGTGCATTGCGGCGCTATTCCAGAAAACTTAGTAGAGAGCGAACTTTTTGGGCATGAAAAGGGAGCTTTTACAGGTGCCTTGGCTAGAAAATTGGGCAAGTTTGAAGCGGCCCGTGGTGGGACTATTTTTTTAGACGAAATTGCAACCATGCCTTATTCTTCTCAGGTCAAACTTTTACAGATTATTCAGGATAAAATTTTTCAGCGGGTGGGTGGCGTTCAGGTGATTGAAAGTGATGTCAGGGTTATTGCGGCGACTAATACTCATTTAAAAAGTTTGGTAGAAGAGGGTAAGTTTAGAGAAGACCTTTATTTTAGATTAAATATTTTTCCCATTGAGGTGCCCTCTTTGAGGGAGAGGGTAGAAGACATTCCTCTTTTGGTAGAAATTTTTTTAAAAAACCTCAATCGGAAGTATTTAAAGCCTATTGAGGGAGTCGAACCCAGAGTCATTGAGGGATTAAAGCAATATCCTTGGCCCGGTAATATTAGGGAACTAGAAAACTTAATTGAGCGTGCTTATATTTTAGAAAAAGGATCTAAGCTTAGTCAGGCTAGTTTTCCGGCGGAGATTTTTAATACTTCTGTGTTTTTAAGCGCTAAAAAAATAGAATCTTCTTTAAGCTTAAGTGAATTTAGACAGTTGGGAGTGGAAAAATTAGAAAAACAATATTTAAGAGAGCTTTTATCTCTTCATCAAGGCAAGATCAAGGACTCGGCACAAGCCGCTGGTATTGGCACTAGGCAACTTCACAAATTATTAAGCAAGTACGGAATTAAAAAAGAAGACTACAAAAGAATCAGCTGAGCTTTTTGATTGAATTAAACTGTCTTAGAAAAAGTAGGGTTTTTGGCTTGTGTTTTGATTTTTTCTAAATAGGGATCAAAAACCATAGCAATGATTCTTAAAAAAAGCTGACCTATGGGAGTGCAATTTATTTTTTGATCTTTTATTTCTAATAAACCATCTTGTTGAAGCGCTTCTAATTGTTTTAGCTCGCTAGCAAAGTGTTTTTTAAAATCTAGAGACCATTTTTTTTCAAAATCTTTAAAGTTGATTTCTCCCAAACACATAATTTGAGTGATCAAGTCTCGGCGAATTTGGTCTTCTTGGCTTAATAAACAACCGCGGAAAGTGGCTAGGTTGTCTGATTGGATGGATTTTTCGTAATCAGGTAATTGTTTTTGATTTTGAAAATAGTGCCCCCCTACATAAGAGATGGAACTAACCCCAAAGCCTATCTGATGGGCTTCTGCTCTAGTAGAATAACCCATAAAATTACGGTGTAAGCTGCCTTCTTTTTTAGCTAGGCTGAGTTCGTCTTGCGCTTTGGCAAAGTGATCCATCCCGATTAATTCGTAACCGGCTTGGGGAAAGGTCTTTAAAGCCATTTCAAAAAGTTTGAGCTTGGTTTCTGGATTGGGCAAGTCACTGTCTTGAAAACTTCTTTGCACCGGTTTAATCCAAGGTACGTGGGCGTAAGAGTAAACTGCTAAGCGGTCGGGATCCAGCTTAAGGACTTGATCTAAGGTTTTTTGCCAAGTGTTAAGTTTTTGTCCTGGCAGCCCATAGATCAGGTCAAAATTAAAAGAAGTAAAACCTAAGGAACGCAAGTAATCCAGCATGTCTTTGGTTTGTTCATAAGTCTGGTGTCGATTAATCAGTTTTTGTACTTTAGGGTCAAAGTCTTGCACGCCTAAGCTAATGCGATTAAAACCAAGCTCTTTTAATTGGTCGCAGAAGGCTTGGGTGCTGGTGCGGGGATGCATTTCGATAGCGATTTCTGCTTGGTCTTCTATTTTAAAATGTTGATGGATGCCTTCAAAAAGATTTTTTAGTTCTTTAGCTTGTAAAAAGTTGGGGGTTCCTCCCCCAAAATGGATTTGTTCTACTTTAGCTAAACGCTGGGGTATTTGTTTTCGGACAAGTGCTATTTCTTGTAGAAGTTTTTTGACGTAGTCTTGGGATCGGGAATGATCGGTAGTAATCACTTGCATACAACCGCAAAAGTGACAGAGTTTTTCGCAAAAAGGCAGGTGAAAGTAGAGAGAAAAACTTTCTTCAGGCTGTAGTGATGCTAAGGCCTTTTGGTAATCTAAAGCCCCGACACTTTCACTCCAGGCAGGGACGGTGGGGTAGCTAGTATAGCGGGGACCGGTTACATTGTATTTTTGTAACCAGTTAAAGACTTCGCTTTGGCTCCAAGTGCTTTGCATGTTAGGGATTCTTTATTAGTTTATTGCTTAGCTTGCAATGGCTCTTTTTTAGAGGGGAATTTAAGCATGTTTAATTCGCTCATTAATTTGTGGAAAAGCTTGTTTCGCTTTTTATGGACCCCTGGCTTTATTTATTTAAGTCTTAGTGGAACCTTGGTGTTAATTTGCATGAGTGCAGCGGTGTATTTTTTGGAAGCCGGTAAAAATCCCCATATGGATAGTTATTTAGAGGCCTTATGGTGGGGAGTTTCTACTATTACTACGGTGGGTTATGGAGACGTTGTGCCGGTTACTACCGGGGGTCGTCTTTTAGGTATTGTCTTAATGTATAGTGGGACTGTTCTTTTTATTTCTTTTACTAGTTTACTAGCTACTTCCTGGATCAAATTAGAATTTGAAAAAGAAATGAACCCCTTAGAAGAGAGTATTATTAGAGAAAGAAGTGAATCGCATCGCTTGGATAAAAGGTTGTTATCTTTAGAAAAACGCTTAGAATCCTTGGAAAGTCTTTTAAGAAACTTAAAAAAAGGGTAAAAAATAAATCCAAAACTAAAAAAAGTCATTGTCCTTTATTAATAATCTTTATAGTAGGCATGCTCGTATAGCCTGCTGTTCTTTAAAAAAGCGCTAAGTCCTAAACCCTCCTCCCCCCTGCAGATAATTTAAATAAAAACATGTCCCAATTGGTGCAAAAACTTTGGAGTCTTTGCCATACCCTGAGACACGATGGCTTTGACTATGGTGATTACATTGAACAAATCACCTATTTACTTTTTTTAAAGATGGCTTCTGAAAAAGGAGTCATGCTTCCTAGTGGCCGTTGTTGGATGACTTTAATTAAGGTTCCTGAGGAGCAATTGATTGCTTACTATGAGGAGACTCTAAAAGAGTTAGGAGAAAAATCTAGACTCTTTGGGGAGATTTTTAGTCAGGCCACCTCTGCTTTTAGGCATTCTATTAATCTTAAAAAGCTGATTCAACTGATTGATCAAGAAAATTTTAGTCAAAAAAAAGAGGATGTTCCAGGAGCTGCCTTTGAAGGTTTGCTAGCTAAGGCCGCTGATGAGGGTAAAAAAGGAGCAGGACAATACTTTACTCCTAGGGTATTGATTCACTCAATTGTGGAGGTTATGAAGCCCGATCCTTTTGAGGCTTCAAAATTTTCTATCTTGGATCCTGCCTGTGGTACCGGTGGATTTTTGTTAGGATCTTACGAGTGGTTATTAAAAAACAGAGACAAAAACAAATTAAGTCCGCTTCAAATCAAAAGATTAAAAAACTCGGTCTATTATGGGCAAGAACTAGTTCCTAGACCTAGGCGTCTGGCCTTAATGAATCTCTTTTTACATGGATTAAAGGGTAATGTGGTCTTGGGAGATAGTTTGTATGAGTACCAAGGTCGTCGAAAGTACGATTGTATTTTGACTAATCCTCCTTTTGGTACCAAAGGATCCCATGCTGCCCCCGATCGTCAGGAATTTTTTCTTAAGACTCGCAATAAACAGCTTAATTTTATTCAGCATGTTTGCAGTCTACTTAAAAAAGGTGGACGGGCTGCTATGGTGTTGCCTGATAATTGTCTTTTTGAAAGACAAGCCAATAAACTTTTTAGAAGTTTAAGTGAAGAGATTGATTTTCACACTTTATTACGTTTACCACAGGGAACCTTTACACCTTATAGTCCTGGGGTTAAAGCCAATGTGCTTTTCTTTCAAAAAGGTAGTCCTACTAAGGTCTTGTGGGTTTATGATGCTAGGACAGGTTTGCCTTCTTGCACCAAAAAGGCAAGGCCCTTATCAGAAAAAAACTTTGAGGACTTTGAAAAAGTTTATGGTTCTGATCCTAATGGTCAAAGTCCCCGTACAGTCTCTAAACGTTTTAGGCCCCTTAGTCTCTTAGCTCTTTTGGCAAGAGATTTTAATTTAGACTACACGTGGCTTTCAGAAGATTTAGGAGTCAGTAATTCTTTAGAGGGTCTTTTAATAGAAGCCTTTGACCGTATAGAAAAAATCAATCAGGGTTTTGAAAAACTAAGGCCCTTAGTTGTCCAAAAAAATCGAGCAGCATAACTAGGAAAGGTAAAATGCCCAAGTTTTGTAAACGTCTTTTTTTAAGGGATTGTGTTGAAGTTTTGGATCGTTTTAGACGTCCTTTAAGTGCTAAATCCAGAGCTTTGCGGAAAGGGGGAGTGCCTTACTATGGGGCAACAGGCCAGGTGGATTGGGTGGATGAGGCTTTATTTAACGAGCGTCTTGTTTTGATAGGAGAAGACGGAGCCCCTTTTTTAGAAGCTATTAAAGAAAAAGCTTATATTATTGAAGGCCTAGCTT
>JAGRNM010000104.1 GCA_020440745.1 Deltaproteobacteria bacterium | reverse complement strand
TCTTTTAATTTTTTAAAAAATTTTTCATAGAAAGTGTGACCAAAAAATAACTCATATTCGCCTTGTCTTAAATTTTTTTATTTCTCTAAAAAAAACCCTCGCGCTTTGCTTTAAAGCTTCTTAAAAGTTTTACTCTTCTCGCGCCTTTCTTTTTGGGTTAATGCTAATTAATTTTTTAATCGTTAAAAAGAGCCCTATCTCTTCAAGGAACTCTTTAATTTTGTTCACTACTCCGACAAAATTCTCGGAGAAATTTATTTTTTTTAAAATACACAGGCTTGCGCTTTTGGAGCAAGCTTTTTTCTTAAAAGGCCTTCGATAAAGTTTTTTGCACGGATTTTCGATCTTAAATAAGCCCTAAACCCCCAAGAGACTTTAAAACAAGCCGATCTAAAAATGGGCAAAGCCCTTAATTTTTTTTGTATAAGGCCTATCACCCAACCAGAGTTGGGCTTTTTGATTTCTGGTTATCTTTCCTAAGCATTTAAAAGATAAGGATTTTTTTCTTAACCAAGCTCTAAAATCAACTCCTTGCTCTGGAGACAGAGTCCAAAGCAGTTCGTAGTCCTCTCCTCCGGCTAAGATTAATTGCCAAGGATCCAACTGAAGAGACTCGCAAAGCCTTAAATAAGATTTTTTAGGTTTTAAATGGGCCAAATTAACGACAAAACCCACTTGGCTAGCCTGAGCTAGATGGGTCAAACCAGGCCAGAGTCCATCGCTTAAATCCAAAAGGCTTGTCAGTTTCCAGTGGGGACATAAGAGTGGGACCAAATCAACTCGGGGTTTGGGACGACTTTGTTTTTTTTCAAAGGTTTGTCTTCCTGCAAGCTTGCTTAAGGGCTTCTCTAAAAGCCCTAAACCCAAGGCAGCCTCACCCAAGGGACCACTTACCCAAATCTCGTCACCTGGCCTTGCCCCATCTCTGCCTATAGCTCCCCAAGGGGCTTCACCTAAAATGCTTACGGAGGCCATCCAAGAATGGGGGGATTTGGACAAGTCTCCTCCAACAATGGGGCAACAATAAAGACGGGAGGCCTGAGCTAAGCCCTGACAAAAGGCCTTAAACTGGGCAAACTCAACCTTAGGTGGCAAGGCCAAAGCCACTAAGGCACCACGGGGAAGAGCCCCCATGGCGGCTAAGTCACTTAAATTAACGGTTAAGGCCTTAAACCCAGCATCCCTAAAAGCTGAAGGACGATTTAAACGAAAATGAACCCCCTCAACCAAAGCATCCTGGGACCAAACCCAATTTTTAGATCCTGTTGAAGACCAAAGGGCCCCATCATCGCCTATGCCTTTTTGCCAAAAAGGTCCCGGCGGCCCAAAAATTTTTTGAGCCTTCTGAATCCAAGTCCATTCTTTAGAAGTAAACAAGAATTTAAGCCCTTTTAAAAGTCGATCTGTGTCTTATTTTAAGCTTTGAATTAAACTTTAAATAAAAAAGGATAGGATTCAACCTTCTCCATACTTCTATCTAAGGCTATTTAGCTAATTCGATGATATTCCCATCGGAAAAACCTAAGAAATAAGGTCTAAGCCGCGCTTCCCGACGACTGACAAAACCTCTTAAGGCAGTAACTCCATTGTAATCTGTATTTTGCAAAAAGGCTTGGCTCAAATCCGTGCCTGGAGGTGTTGACTGAAAGGACTCTCCCACAAAACGCACTACATCAAAACCCATGGCCTCTAAGGTGCCTGGATTTTTTCCAAAAGCGCTATTAAATTGATTGCGAAAAGTTTTTACTCCAGGTCGACGAGAGTCCTTAAAATAAAGATCCACAAAGACAGCAGAATTTAATAAATCCACCTCCAAGCCAGCTAAACGAGAATCATTCCAAGCATTGGTCCCCAAGAGTTTTAAGCCTTGAAATCCAGCCCATTCTAACTGAGTGACAATAGCAGCAACAGCTGAAAAGCTATCAGGAATAAAGAGAGCCTCAAAACCATAAGGCCTTTCTTCAGAAGAAGAAGGATTGCTTAGCTTAAGCTCTCTAAGTTCGTTTTGCAGGTCTCTGGCATTTTTATAGGGCTGACTGGCCACCACCTCTGCTTTATAGTTAGCCGCATACTCTTTAAATTTTTGAGCAAAGACCTGACCGTACTGGTTGTCGGGATAAAGTACGGCTAAGTACTTGAGAGATCTTTTTTCGGTAGCCAATTTTAAAAGCGCCTTTACTTGTTGGTCAGGAGTCAAACTATAACGAAAAATTTTGGGCCCCAAACTAGGAATGCCCTCTTTTTGGGCCAAACTTAGCATGGGTATGCCTAACTCTTGGGCCTTTTTGGCCGCGGCAACAGCTGAGGCACTAGAAAGCGGTCCTAGGATCAAGGATACTTTTTCTTTTTTGACTAAATCCTCAACCAATTGAGTCGCCAATCCAGCATTGCCCCCATCATCGCGGACAATTAATTTAACATTTTTTACTCCCTCACAAGGCACCTTAACCGATGCGGCGCATTCCATGCCTTGCAAAGTCCCCAAACCAAACTTTTGATATTTACCACTTAAAGGTAAAATAACTCCGACTTTAATAATATTTTCTTCTGACTCTGAGGCCTTAGTCGACTTGCCCGACTTAGCTAACAAAGCTTTGGCTTCAGCATTAAATTCAAAATTGGGATAACGGGAGAGTAAACGCTTTAAATGCCAGTTGGCTTTGTCCTTTTTTGCTTCTTGCTCATAGGCCTGGGCTAACTTCCAATGGATATAAGGAGCACTTTCACTAGCGGGATAGGTTTCAAACCGAGGATCAATTAAAACTAAACGAGTAACTTGTTGAGACCACTGACGAAGCTTACTTTTTAAAGCTGATGTATCCCTTAGGTCAGGGGGAATCGACCGATGATCCACTTCATTAAAGTTATCCAAAAATAAAGCCAAATAATAAGTGCGTTTTTCTAAGGGAGCTTGTTCCGTTAATTTCCAAGCTAAGGCAGCTAATTTAGCTCGATCACTAGTACTTAAATGTTCCGCACGGGCTTTTTCTAAATGACTCAAAGCCAGCGCTTGGTCTTTTAATCGAAAACGAGCCAGTCCCGCTTTGACTTGAACACGACTAGCTAAGGAAGGGTCAGGCGTTTTTTGAATCAAGGCCTCTAAAACTTGAGCTGCTTGTTCAGGCCTTTTCTGAACTAAATAAATCTGACCCAAACGAAAGTTAGATTCATCTGTTAAACGATTATAAGGATAACGACTGACATAGGCTTCGTAGGCTAAGGCTGCTTGGGCGTATTGTTTTTGACGAAAAAGATTTTCGGCCTTCTCAAACTCCATTTTCATTTCAGCCGTCACCGCATGAGGATAAGAAACTTTAGAAGAATTGGTGGAAGAACCAAAACCACAAGAGGCTACTAATAAAGCCAAAATAAAAATAAGAATAAAAGATTGAAGAGAAGATTTTACTTTTACCATAAGTACCTCTTGATTTTTTGCCAAAGGCCTTCTTTACCCTTGCCTAATAAGGTTTGAAAAAAACGGCGCTCTCTCTCGCTTAAAGCCGCCAAGGTAGTTACCTGCCAACGAATCAATTGATCCCCCCCTAGTCCATAAGCCTTGAGTCTAAAAATAGATCCTGACTGTACTCCAGGAGCTAAGGAGACTTTTTTAGGACCTTGTAAGGTGGGGACCTCTACTTCTCCTCCCAAGGCCGCTTGACTCATAGAAATTTCCACTTCACACAGGATGTTCTCTCCGTCAAAGGAAAAGCTCTCATGCTCTTGAGGAACTAAGCTTACCTTAACAGGCCCCCGAAGGCCAGTGTCGTATTCGTGGCCCATCTCAGAAATTTCTAAAACATTTTTTGGGTTCCACCGAGAAGGCCAAGTAATCTTTACTTTACTTTCTTTTAAGACAGCTCCCTCACCCTGACAGTTAAGACAAGTCTCGCTACTCAAAAAACCTTTTCCTCCACAAGCGGGACAAGCTTGCTTTTTATTACCCACCACCGCCTCTCCAAAACAATAAGTACAAGTCCTGCGTTTGGCTCCCCTAGCAACGCCCTCTCCCTGACAACTAGTGCAAAGATCCCGCCTTTTAAGACGAAAAATCTTGGAACCTCCTTGAAAGGCTTCTTCTAAGCTCAAATTTAAGGCAATGGGTAACTCTTGGTAACGCCTGGCTTGAGAACGAGTCTCTAAATCAAAAAGGGTTTTATAAATATCATCAACTTGAGAGTCAGAAGCTGAAAAACTAGAGTCTGAGTTTTTGCTCAAAGTCTCATAGGCCTCTTGATGTCCCATTAAGTAAGCATAGGCTTGAGCTACTTCTTTAAATTTTTCTTCGCCACCATCAGTATGTCGTTGACGATCGGGATGGTATTCAAAAGCCAGCTCTTTAAAAGCCCGCTTGATCTCCGCTTTACCAGCTCCTGGTTTAAGCTTTAAGATTTTTAGACTGTGTTGAGTTAAATCCATTTATGCAACGACAGAAACCATAGCAGCTCTTAAAACCCGATCATGATAGAGATAGCCTGTACGAAAAACCTCCCAAACCGTACCGCTAGCTTGAGCGTCGGTTTCTACTTGGCTAATGGCCTCGTGATAATTGGGATCAAAAACTTCTCCTTGAGCCTTAATAAGTTGAAGACCAAATTTTTCTAAAGCGTTTAGAAATTGTTTATGCACCAGACTGACCCCTTGATGCAGACTTTCTCCCTCTGAGGGGGAAGTTTCTAAGGCTTTTTCTAGACTATCTAAAATAGGCAAAATTTCTTTTAAAAGATTTTCGTTACCATATTTAATAAAACCTTGTTTTTCTTTTTGAAGCCGCCTTTGATAATTTTGCATCTCGGCGTGGGCCCTGAGATAGTCTTCTTGAAATTTTTTTGCCTTTTCTTGGCTGTCTTTAAGCTCTTTTTCTAAGGCTCCTAGCTTGTTTTTAAGCTCGGTCATTTGTTGTCCAGGAGAGGCCTTGTCCTGAGAGGCTGCTTCTTGGGCAGCCGCTTCAGCTTCTTTTTTGGCCTTAATGCTTTGACGTAATTGCTCGACTTTATCGTTGGGATTCATAACAAAGGCTTATTTCATAGAGCATGAGAAGCTGTCAATGGAGCAAAAGAAAGCTTCAAAAAAAATAAAAGATGACTAACTTATCAGCAAAAACGCAGCATTACCAATGAGGTTAGCAGATTGATAGAAACATTAAAATTTATTAAAGTCTTTCATCAGCTCTTTAGCCACTCTCTTTGGGCTAAATCCACAAGCTTTACAAATCCAATAGAACTCAATCAAGTCAACTCTGCGCTCTCCCAGCTCAATTCTAGCAATAAAAGAATGCTCTCTCTCTTCCCATTTTTTCTGCCAATTGACGCTGTGTAAGCTTAGCTTTTTCTCTCATGGAGATAATTTTTTCAGAAAATCTCTTACTTTGTTTGGATATAGATAGTTTTATTCATGATCGCAATATGGGCTCAAATACTATTACTTCTAAAATGCGATCAAATTATAAAAATCAAAAGTTTAATTACTAAACAAAATTAGTACCACTTGATTGAGTATTTTTTCATAATCTAAAAAATT
>JAGRNM010000103.1 GCA_020440745.1 Deltaproteobacteria bacterium | reverse complement strand
GCTTTAATCCCGCTTCCCTTCAATCAGCACTACCCACTCCCCTTTCCAAGAACGGGGTTTGATTGTCTTACCTAAGTCTTTGGCAGGACCACTAATAAACTCCTCAAACTTCTTAGTCATTTCCCTAATAGCAAAGGCAGTCCTATCTCCAAAAATTTCTCCTGCTTCTTTTAAGAATTTTTCAATGCGATGGGTAGACTCATAAAAAATTAGAGTTTCTTTTCTTTCTCTTACTTCTTTAAACTTTTTTATTCTTGCAGCTGACCTGGGAGGTAAAAAACCCAAAAAAGTAAAAGCATCAGTTGGCAGAGCGCTTAAAATCAAGGCATTAATAGCCGCACAAGGACCGGGAAGTCCTTCAAATAAAAATCCTTCTTCTCTTAAATGCTGAATTAATTTAAACCCAGGATCACTAATTAAGGGAGTTCCCGCATCGCTAATTAAAGCCAGATTTTCTCCCTTATCAAGACGCTTCTTTATCTCAGCTAATCGCATTTTTTCATTATGCTCATGAAAACTAATCAGCGTTTTTTTAATCCCATAATGATTTAAAAGCTTTAAAGAATGACGGGTGTCTTCACATAAGACAGCATCCACTGACTTTAAAGTTTCTAAGGCGCGTAAAGTGATATCCCCTAAATTACCAATAGGAGTAGCAATAATAAAAAGTTTTCCTTTTTGTATCATGGGCTAAAGCTTTATCCGGTAGGCCTGGGCCAAAGGTATACGTCTGCCATAACCAAAAGCCTTACTGGTAATTCTTATACAAGGAGCCGCTTGCATTCTTTTATATTCATTAGCATCCAAACGCCTTAAAACCTGCTCAATAGTTTTTTTATCAAAACCTAATTTTAAAATTTCTTGAGGACTTAACCCCTTTTCTAAGTAGGCCTCTAAAATAGGATCGACGATTTCATAAGGAGGTAAATCGTCTTGGTCCTTTTGATGAGGAGCTAATTCGGCAGAAGGCGCTTTAAGAAGTGTGCTTTTGGGTATGGCCTTTAATTGGCGATTAGCCTCTTTAGCCAATTGATAGACCCAGGTCTTGGGCACATCTCCTAAAACATTAAAACCGCCCGCCATATCGCCATAAAGAGTACAATAACCTAAGGAAAGCTCCGACTTATTCCCAGTAGTTAACAAAAGTCTTCCCTCTTGATTACTAAGAGCCATTAATAAGTTACCACGAATACGAGCTTGAAGATTTTGCAAAGACAAAGAAATTTTCTTTGTTTCTTGTAATTGTAAACTTTCTTTAAAGTTCTCATACAATCCAGCAATAGAAATCTGACGAGTTTTAATTTTTAAAGCCTTAGCCAAAGCCAGAGCATCTTGAATAGAATCTAAAGAACTAAATTTAGAAGGCATGATAAGACCCAGTACTTTATCTGGACCTAAGGCCCTGGCAGCTACCCAAGCTGTAAGAGCACTGTCTACTCCTCCAGAAAGTCCTAAGACCACTTTTTTAAAGCCTGTTTTAGCCAAATAATCTTTTAAGCCCAATTGAAGGGCCTCTAAACTTTCTTGAGTGGGAGTGGAGGATCTTTTTTTAAGAAATTTTAACCTTTCAAAATCAAAAATCTTAAAATCTTCTTTAAAGCCCGCCAAGGTCCCACAGACTTCACCTTTTTTATTGATGACAAAAGAATGACCATCAAAGACTAAATCATCATTACCACCCACTAGATTAGTATAAAACAAAGGCACCTTAGCTTTTTTAATTAAGGCAGAAAAAAAAGACTGTCTTACTTCGGAACGCCCTAAACAATAAGGAGAAGCGCTTAGATTAATAAGAAGGTCTATTTTTTGTTTTAATTGTTGCTCGAGAGGATCTTTTTTATAAAGAGGACGTGGTCCGTCAAAAGCCTTAGCCCAAAGGTCTTCACAAAGGCTAAAACCTATCTTTAATCCGCCCCACTCCAAAACCCCTGAGTCTTCTCCAGCTTCAAAATAACGAGCTTCATCAAAAACATCATAATTAGGCAAAAGTTGTTTAAAATAAGTCCATAGGATCTTTCCCTTTTGGATCAATGCCAAGGCATTATAAACAGGCCTTCCCGAAGCTTGAGAGTTTTTTTCTACATAACCCACAACACAAGCGGTATTTTTAATCCTAATACTTAAAGCCTTAAGAGTCTTTAAATTAGCTTCAATAAAGTCTGGTCTTTCTAAAAGATCTTTAGGAGGATAACCCGTTAGAGTTAATTCAGGAAAAACTACTAAGTCCGCTTTTTGTTTTTGGGCTTTTTGATAAAAGTCTAGAACCTTCTTTAAATTTCCAGAAAAATCCCCCACCGTGGTATTAATTTGCGCTAAGGCAATCTTCATGAACAAAGCACCTCGTTCCTACTAGGAATAAAACTAATGCAAGCATCCACGCCACAAAAAAGCTTCTCCCATTCTTCCAAAGTCTTATTAGCAAAAGCCTCTTCAATTTTAGCAATACGACTTGGCTCTTCCTCTGAGTCCTCAAATTTTATACCTAGGGTATCAAGTAATTGCTGGTAAAACTTAGGCTCAATAGCCCCCACCATAATTCTTTTTTTATCCTTACTATAATAAATACGATAACGACTCACATCACCTGTTAACATATGGGCTAAAGACAAAACGCTGGGATCTTTAAGGTAGCGACTGAGCAACTCTAAGGCCTCTACAAAAATCACTCTAAGATGCTTAGCTTGGGGATGATGACTCTGCTCTATAAAAGAAGCCAAAATTAAAAAAGCCCCATAAAAGCCTCCCACCACATCAGCTAACTGAATCAGAGGAATTTCTTTGGCATCGTCAGAAAAAATGAGACTATAAACACCTGAATCGATCAAAAAATTAAGATCATGAGCTCCCATCTTAAATTTAGCATGGTCGGGCCCATAGCCATTAAAACTAACATAAATTAAATTTTTAGAAAGTTTTTTGGCCTCTTCAAATCCCAAGCCCAAACGATCCATGGCCCCAGGCCTAAAACCCTCTAAAAGAAGATGACTCTCACTAATAAGCTTTTTTGCCCTTGCAAGGTCTTGGGCATTTTTTAAATCTAACTCCAAAAATTGCTTACCCTCTCTCAAATTAAAAAAAGGAGAGTAATTACCTAAAATAGGATCTCCTTCTTTAGGAACAATACAAACAACCTCTGCTCCTAACTTAATTAAAATATCACTGGCTAAAGGACCTGGTAAAAGTCTGGAAAAATCCACCACTTTTTTACCTTGTAAAATTTTAGGGAACATAAAAACTCCTATAAAGCGCGAATAGAACCTTCAAACTTTAAAAGCTTAGCTTGATTTAATATGGACTCTTCTTCTCCCGGCTTAAAACCCTTGGCAAAAACTTGTTTTAGCTTGATCTGATAACGACCTTTAGGGATTTTGTGAAAAGGCATACTAAAACCAATTAAAATCTGCCCCTTCTCATTTTCTGGAGGAGCTGCCTCTAAAGACTCTAATATATTTAAGCTAAGTTGGACTCCCAAAGCTTCTAACTTAGGATCGTTATCAATTTTTAATACCATGGATCCCGCTAAACCCGACAAACTAAACCAGCTTAAGGCCTTTTTAGCCTGAGGTAAAAAATTCTCGGACCTTCCTTTTCCCAAGATCCAAGGCTTTTCTTGAACATTAGAGAAAAAGACACTGCCTGCTGCCATACGTCTAAAATCCATACCCATTACACCAGAAGTTTCTGGATCTAATTGAGAAGGCCCATCCAATGGATTATTAACAGTAGCCGGCATCTCGGCCCAAGAGGGATAATAATAATAATCAATCTTAGTTTTAGGAATTAATTTAATAAAGCTTAAATTTTTCCAAGCTCTTACTTCTCTAATCAATCTAATCGGCCCTAATTGATAACCCACCCGCTTAGACTTAAGACCGTCTTCGTTAACGCTTAAATCAAAAAAATTACGAATCGCAATATTAAGACGTACTTTAAAACGATCTAAAATATTTTTAGGCATCACAGCTTTTTTAAAAAGCATCCTATCCTGGATAAGGGCGTTTTTAGAATCAAAACCCACCTCGTAGATTTCTGTACTTACCAAATCTTTTTTAGGATCAAAGTCTAAATATTTTTTTTGACTTAAAGGGCCTGGACTTTCTGACCAAGACAAATAAAGATAAAAACCATTCTTTAAGTCTAATTCCCAAAAAAACTTAGAAGCTTCTGGCTTAGACCCCTGCCAGATAGATCCGCCATCCTTTTCTAAAAAAAGCAAAGGTTCATCCCCATCCCATAGACCATTGGGGCGGGGGATTTTCCCTCCATCAAAGGCATATAAAGCCCAATTTCTCTTTCCTTGTTCCAGGTCTACTTTTTCATCAATTTGAAAAGGAATGGGCTCCAACTCAGTTTGATTTTTTACACGATAAAGCCTAAAACCTTGTATCAAAAGGGACATACTCCCTGATACTTGATTGGGATAAAGCTCAATAACCTTAGCTTTTAAAGGAAGACTTAAAAAAAGAAAGATAAAAATCCATAGAGTAAAACTTCTATTCACCACTTAAAACCAATCCTCTCTAGGTTTAACAGGATGGATTTGACTAAACTCTTTTAAGAGCTTTTTTGATTTTTCATTAAGCTCTTTAGGAAGCATGATCCTGGCTATAAGGTACTGATCGCCTTCGCCCTTAGCATCAATGATGCCCTTGCCCTTGAGTCTAAACTTTTGCCCCCCTTGAGTCCCAGGGGGGATTTTCATTTTAATCTTACCATGGAGAGTGGGTACATTAATAGAAGCCCCCAAAAGAGCTTCTTCTAAACTAAGGGGCAAGTCTAAATAAATATCCTTAGCTTCCCTTCTAAAATAAGGATGGGGTTTTACTTTAATCTCTAAATAAAGGTCTCCTGCTTCTCCTCCATTAGGTGAAGGCTCACCCTTACCACTTAATCTAATTTTAGAACCCGACTCTACTCCCTTAGGAATTTTTACATTTAGCTTAACCCGCTTAGCGCCTTGAGGCACCGCTAGTTTTGCAGTAGTGCCTAAAGCAGCTTCTTCAAAGCCGATCTCAATCTGATAATGACGATCAGCTCCCTTTTGAGCACGGGTATGACGGCGAGGGTTTGTTCTTGCTCCAGAAGAAGCCCTGGATCCACCCATCCCAAAAATATCTCCAAAAAGGCTCTCTAGTTCTTCCTCGCTCATATTAGAAGAACGATAGTTCCTTTTAGCTCCCCCTCCTCCTCCAGTAAAAAGATCACTAAAGTCAAAACCTCCCATACCTGCACCACTACCGGACTGATAAGTGTGAGGACCCGCTCCTGGACGGCCTCCCATACTATAAAACATGTCGTATTCTTGTTTTTTCTTAGTATCACTTAAGACATCATAGGCCTCGGAGATGTCCTTAAACTTTTCTTCGGCCTGAGGACTTTTATTAATATCAGGATGATACTCCTTGGCCAACTTACGATAGGCTTTTTTAATCTCCTCCGCAGTAGCAGATTTAGAAACTCCCAAAATTTGATAATAATCTTTATTCATTGTTTTATTTAAATAATAATTATGCCCGACGAATCAAGGTAGCTATAAAAAAACCATC
>JAGRNM010000102.1 GCA_020440745.1 Deltaproteobacteria bacterium | reverse complement strand
GAGAGCAAGTAGTCCTTCTCCCAACATAGAACCGCAGCCGATGGCGCAAGCATCTTCCATTTTGTCTAATTGTTTGCTGGTGGTACCACTACTGACTAATCCATGAAAACCACTGATAGCACCACAAGCAATGGTGATAAAAAGAAAGGGCCAAGGGCTAGGAGCGCCGCTGGGATGCCAATTAAAACTAGGTGCTACAATCTCTGGCGCGGTGATAAAAAAACCTACATACATGGCGGCCAAGCCCACAAATAATTGGTGGCTATTAATAAAGTCTCTAGGTTGTAGAAGGGTCCAGACCGGTAAGACGCTGGCTACCCAAGAATAAATTAATAAAAAATACATCCATAACATGATGGGCGAACCTAGCCACGAAGGTAGATGGAGGCTAAGAGCTAAGTCTTGTAAAAAGCTTAGTCCAAACCAAATTTCTAATTTGATGGGATAAGCAATCCCAACGGGCACTAGAGCATAAAGGATGAATAGGGCCAGGATAGAAGGAATCAGTAAACTTTTTTTTCGATGGTAGCCCCAATAGCCAATAGCTAGGGCAACAATAATTTCGGCATTAATAGGAATCACGACTTGGGGGTATTGATCAAAGAGTACGGCGATCACCAGGGCAAAAACCGCAATCACCGTCCAAGTCAAAAAACTAATCATGACCAAAAAAATATTACGGGCTCGGCGATTGATTAAGCCGCCGGTAATATCGGCAATAGTCTTGCCTTTGCGTTTGGCGCTAAGAATTAAGGTGCCACCATCATGAACCGCTCCCATCAAGATAGAACCAAGAATCACCCAAGCTAAGGCAGGCAACCAGCCCCAAATCACGGCAATGGCTGGACCTACAATGGGAGCTGCCCCAGCAATACTAGAAAAATGATGACCCCACAAAACATGTTTATGGGTGGGGACATAGTCGATGTTATCTCGATGGGTATGGGCGGGGGTTAATTCTTGGTTAGAGGCTCCAAAAATTTTGTGGGCTACCCAACGGTGATAGAGACGGTAACTTAAAAAATATAGGGCTAGAAGGCCTAGGGTCAGTAAGGTGCTATGCATGGTAGGTAGTAGTTAGTAATTTTTCTTTTTTGCTTTTCTTCTTAAAAAAATATCGGGCTTTAACAAAATTTTTAATGAAGGCAAAGTCTTAGTCTTTTATTTAATGCTTAGAAGTTTTTTGAAGGGGGGTATTTTTATGGCGCGTTCATTGCAAATCTTTAGCTGAATGGCGAGATTTTTTACTAGTTATCCCTTTATTTTTTTAATTTTAAGTCTTGGTTTAGGGTTAAGTTTTTCGGATTTTGGTCTTTGGGCTTTGGCTTGGATACCGATTTTAGGTCTTTTCTATTATAAGCTAAAGCCAGCAGGCAATTTTATTTTTTTCTTTTTTTTCATTGCTCTGAGTTTTTTAAACGGTTTTTTTAGAGCCAATCCCAGTCCTTTACCTGTGTTTCCACAAGCTATTCAAGGTAGTATTGCTACAAGAAAAAAATTAACTTCCCTTATTAAAGTCAAGACGCCTTGTCAGGGCAGGAAAAAAAATTGGACCTTTGATGGAGAGCTTTTAGGCCTTCAAGACACTAAGCTTGCTTCTAGTTTCTTGGTGCGATTTCGTCTTTATGATGAGCTTTGTTTATTAAAACCCGGAGATTATTTTTGGGCTAAGGCTCGCTATAAAATGCCTAGAGCTTTTGGCAATCCTAGTAGTTTTGACTATCCAAAGCATTTAGAGCGTGAGGGCATCGGGCTTACGGCCAGCTTGGAGGCGGTTTCTTATTGGAAAATTTTGCCATCCCAAGCTGATTTTTGGGAAAATTTTTTGAATCAACTTAGGGAAAGTATCAGGACTTCTTTGAAAGGGGCTTCTCTTTCTGAAGAAGCGAGGGCTTTGTTTGAGGCGCTGCTTTTTAAAAATAAAAAAGCTCTTTTACCTGAGACCTTGCATGCTTTTGAAAGAACGGGGACTAGTCATCTTTTAGTGGTTTCTGGACTGCACCTTGGACTTTGTTTTATTTTTGCTTACTTTCCTTTTTATGTAATTTTTTCTTTATCTTTTCGTTTAGCCCAGCAGGCCTGGGCTAAATTTTTAGCCAGCGTTTTTGGATGTTTGCTTTGCTTTATTTATGCCTGCTTAGTGGGATTTTCTCCTTCGGTTCTAAGAGCTTTATGCTTTGTTTTTTTGGGGATGCTTTGGCTCTTTTTAAGAAAAAAGAAGCAAGTATGGACGCTTTTAAGTTTAGTTGCTTGGCTTTTGCTAAGTGTGAAGCCTTCTTTTTTTAAGGACCTTGGTTTTTTATTAAGTTTTTTAAGTGTGTTTTGGATTATTTATTTTGGTGAGTCTTTTAAGAATTTTACGGAAGATTTATTAGGATCTTCTTGGGTTTTTAAAAACAAGTTAGTTCATGGCTTAGTTTGGATTTTTGCTTTAAGCTTTGCTGTGCAGTGGGGGTTAATGCCGCTTTTGGTTAAGTACTTTCATCGCCTTTCTTTAATTTCTCCAATAGCTAATTTTATATTAAGTCCTTTAATTGCTTTTTTAATTTTGCCTGGAATTTTTTTGGCTTCTTGCTTGAGTTTGGTCTCTTTACCTTGGGCTACGGGACTTTTTGAAATCTTAGGTAGTCTAACGGATTTTTTATTAAAGACCCTTCTTTGGCTTAGTAGTCTGCCAGGTGCTTGGATTTGGATGCGTCCTTGGGGAGTTTTTCATTACTTAACTTGGTTTTTAGGTGTCTTAGCTCTGCGCCATTTAAGACATCGTTTTTTTCTTATTTTTTCTTTTTTAATTATTTTTATTTCTGCTTTGTCGCTTTCGCTTTGGCCTAGAAAAGTTGAGGATCATTTAAGATTGAGTCTTTTAGACGTGGGACAAGGGGAGAGTTTTTTGGTGGAGTTGCCAGGAAGAGAGGCGGTTTTGATTGATGGGGGAGGCTTTGCCTATAGTGATTTTGAAGTAGGGCTTAACTTGGTGGTGCCAGAACTTTTAAGTCGTGGCATTATTTCTCTTAAAGCTTTAGTGGTGACCCATGCTGATGCGGATCATTTTAAAGGCTTGGAAGAAATTTTGGATAATTTTGGGGTAGAAGAACTTTGGTTGGCCCAAGCTTCTCAGTATCATCCTCAGCTTCAATACCTGATTAAACAGGCAGAGTTAAAAAAAATAAAAATTAGGTTTTTGGCTAAAGAGGATTGCTTTGTTTTTAATAAGACCCGTTGGCAAGTTTTGTGGCCGCCTAAGTCTGCCTCTAGTTTTAAAGATAATAATCAGAGTTTAGTGTTTAAGTTATGTTATGGAGAGTATTGTGCTCTTTTGACGGGAGATATCGAAAAACCAGTAGAAAAAATTTTATCAGAAGACCCTTACCTATCTAAAATAGATTTATTAAAAGTCGCTCATCATGGTTCTCGTTCTTCTAGTGATATTCAATTTTTAAATAAGATAAGTCCTCAATTAAGCTTAATTAGTGCGGGCTTTGCTAATCGTTTTGGGTTTCCTCACCATGAGGTCTTAAAAAGTTTAAATAGCTTTGGGAGAGTGCTTAGTACCCATGAAGTGGGTCAAATCCAAGTGAGTTTTCCTCCTCCTAAGGAGAATCCTAAGACAAGCAAAGCAAAGCCTAGTATCATGCTGCCAATGAAGTAGCTAAAGGAAAGGATGAGGCTTTTTTCTAATAAGATAAATCCTTCCCACTGAAAGGTAGAAAAAGTGGTTAGGCTGCCTAAAAAGCCTATAATTAAAAATTTGGCACCTAAAGAACTTAAGAAACCACGGCCGTGGACATAACCAATTAAAAAACATCCCAGTGTATTGGCAATGATGGTGCCGGAAAATTTAGGTAGATTAAAAAAAGGAGTGATTAAATAAAAGGAGTAGCGAAGCAGTGCCCCTAAGCTGCCTCCTAGGGCGACGGCGCTTAAGGCTTTCATGGACTTGTTTCCTCTTGGATAAGGTTTTGGTTTTTTAGCCTACTAGTGATTTGGTCTTTTCTTTCCCAACTCTTGATACGCCAACCCAAGGGAAACTTGCGGATTAAGGTTATTAAGACAGGGACGGACTCCTGGTTTTCTAATTGTAACTGGACAAGGGCCGTAGCGACGTTTTTTTGTAATTCTTGGACTCCTTGTACTGAAGAGCTTTGCACAGGGTTTTGTCCTAAGAAGCTGTCTTGGTATTTTTTGCCATAGGACTTAAAGTATTTTTGGCTAAGGCGGTTGGTTTTGGCTTCACTAGGGATTCGGCCTCCGCAGGCACTTAAAAGGAAAAGTAGGCTTAATAATAGGCTTAGGTGTTTCATGGTATTTGCTTTTTTATTCTTTCTAACAGGCTATAGGTGATTCGTCCAGTTGCTCCCCAAATCGTATACTCACCAATTTGATAAAAGGGGAAGGGATAGCTCTTGCCCTGAAATTCTTTTTCTTCCAAGCGTAAATTTTTGGGATCCATTAATTCGTCTAGATTTATCCAAAAAGCTTGCTCGATTTCCTCATTAATTTTGAGATCAATGGGGTCTTGAATCCAGCCGACAAAAGGAGTGATATGATAGCCTCTAGGGGTAAAAGCTTCGTCAAGTTGGCCAAGGACTTCGACTTTTTGGATAGGAATCCCTACTTCTTCTTCGGTTTCTCTTAGTGCGGTGTAGATGAGATCTTTGTCTTCTTTTTCGTGAAAACCACCGGGGAAACTAATTTGTCCTTTATGGGAGGCAACCTTTTGACTTCTGAGGGTGTAGAGAATTTGGATTTTTTTGTCTTTTTGTATCAAGGGCAATAAGACGGCGCTGGGTTTAAAGCCCTCTAAAAAAACTTTTTGAGGGGATTGGGCTTGGAGTAGGGCTTTAATTTTTTCTTTCATCTTGGCAAGGTCAGTCTTAATGGTCTGTATAGTTTTTTATTGGTTTCACAAACTTTAAAAAAATAAGAATCTTTTATCAATCCCTAGCGGAGTGATTTTGTCTAACTCGATTTTATAGGTATCCTAATGCGGTATCCTGCGGGGATGGGCAGTCCTTTTTCCAAAACATTGGCCTTGTAGTGACGATTAAGCTCTTTTAATTGTTTTAAAGGAATATGAAGTTCTTTGCTAATTTCTTGCAGACTTTGGTCTTTTTTTAACTCCAAGTAGTTTGGATATTCTGCTTCTTCTTGGGCTAGGGGGCCAAAATATTTTTCTGGATTTTCTTGGATTCTGAGGATGGCCAAAAAGCTAGGGTAAAAGTTTCGTGAGGCAAAACCATAAATTCCACCGCGGTAGTTTAAGATAATTTCTGCAATACTTTTGCTGCCTACTGTTTCAACAGCTTTTAAAAGAGAGCCCCGTCCCGAGTTGTAGGCATTGATTGCCAGGGGCCAAGTGCCAAGTACCTCGTAATTATGTTTTAATAATCGGGTGGCTGCCCTGGCTGCTAAAAAGGGTTCTAGTCTTTCGTCCACATACTTATCGACTCTTAATCCATAGGTCATGGCGGTTTTGGGCATAAATTGCCACATGCCTGCTGCCCCAACCTTAGACTGTACATCCCAGATAAACATAGATTCCACAAAAGCCATGTTGGCTAGATCGGGG
>JAGRNM010000101.1 GCA_020440745.1 Deltaproteobacteria bacterium | reverse complement strand
ACCTACAAGAAAACCTAGACCCTCCTGTCACCTTAGTAGAAAAAGCCACCTGTCAAACTTGCTTTATAAAACTCCCTCCTCAATTACACATTGAATTACTTAAAGAAGAAAAATGGCTCAATTGTCCAAATTGTCACCGCCTTCTTTACTTGCCCCCCGAAGCGTCTTAAGCTAAAAATAAAAAGGAAAAAAAGGAAAACTCTATGAGCGGTAGTCTTCCCAAAGAAACCTTAGCCCAAGTTTTAATTTATCTGGCAGAAAACGAAAAATTTTCTTCACTGAAAGGCCTTCGCTTACCCCCCGAAAGAGTTAAAGAAGCCTTAAAAGAACTAGGAGAAGAAATACTCTACGGCCTAGAAGCTTCTAATGAAGAGGTAGAAGAAATCTTAGAAGACTTAAGTCCTAAAGCCAAACAGGTCCTAAGCGAGCTTTCCGAAGACGACCGACAAAAACTCTTTAGCAAGTTTGTTCAATAATGGAACTTAGCCTTTATGCCGATGGAGGTTCACGAGGCAACCCAGGTCCCGCTGGGGCTGGTGCTTGTCTTTTGGATGAAACAGGACAAATCCTTGGCCAAGCCAAAGCTTACCTAGGAGAAAAAACCAATAACATTGCCGAATATCAGGCCTTAATTTTAGGACTTAAAAGGGCCCAAGACTTTCCTGTAAAAAAATTAAAAATTTTTATGGATAGCCAATTAGTAGTCAAACAAATCCAGGGCGTTTACCGAGTCAAACAAGATCATCTTATTCCCCTTTACCAAGAAGCATTAAAACTCTTAGACCGATTTCCTAGCTTTGAAATCTACCATATCCCACGAGAAAAAAATCAAATCGCCGATCGTCTAGCCAACCAAGCTATGGACGAACAAATCTAAACAAAACTGACAAAAGCTACTGGAGCCCTTGACAAGCCAAGAAAAGCTGACCATGAAAGCTAAGAGCAGGACGGCGATTACTCTTGGTTTTGTAAAAAACCAGGAGAGGAAAGTCCGGGCACCAAAGAGCACCGTAGTGGGTAACACCCATCGTCCCGCTATTAAAGCAGGATAGGACTAGTGCAACAGAAAGTATGTACGCTCTTTTCCTTTGGTAAAGAGGCTGTAGTGAAATCCGGTAAACTCTACGGGGTGCAAGGCCAAATAGTTTTTGCGTGGTGAATACTCGCCCCAGGCTTGTCTCGGCTGAAGTTGAGTTGATGCTCAAGCGCAAAACGGGTAGGCTGCCTTGAGTTCTTTTGCAAAAAAGGACCCAGATTAATGATCGCCCCCTTCGAGGGACAGAACCCGGCTTAAGTCCTGCTTTTTTTTACACCTAAACTTATTTTAAAAAAAATCCATGTCCTCTTTTGACATTCTCATCATCGGATCCGGCTTTGCTGGCGCCAGCGCCGCTTATTATTTAAGCCAAAAGCCTGGTTTAAAAATCGCCTTAGTGGATCAAGAAAACCAATTGGGCCAACATGCCTCTGGTCTCAACGCTGGTCTCTTTCGCCAGGCTCTCTTAGACCCCCAAGTACTTGACTGGACTCAAGAAAGCTATCATCACTTGAAGAACCCACCTGCTGACTGGAAAGAAAAATCCATCTACCAGGCTAGCGGCTCGCTTTTTAAAGACCAAATTCAAAACTTAAAAAAATATAGCCAAATACTCAGCCAAGCCCAAATTCCTCACCAACTTTTAAATGCAAAAGAAATCCAAGACTTCTTTTGGAAAACAGAAAAAGACCAAGGCCCTTGGCTTTTTTTACCCCAAGACGGCATTGTCCAAACACGAGCTTATTTAAACAACCTAGTCCAAGCCAGTCAAAGTCGCTCGGTACAGCTCAAACTAACTTGGCAAGTCAAAAGCATTAAGCGCCATCAAAACCTCTGGCAGATCAAAAACCAGACAGACCAAAGCCTAGAAGGCAAAATACTCATCAATGCTGCCGGAGCCTGGGCGGGGCAATTAGCTCAGGCCTCCCAACTTCAAGCGCCTCCATTTAGCATCTACCGGCGCCATCTTTTTATAAGCGCCCAGGGAAAAAAATCCTTAAAAGACCTCCCCTATTATTGGGATTTAGAAAAAAACCTCTACTTTAGACAAGATCCCCAAGGCTTACTGCTTTGCACCGGTGACGAAGAAGCCCATCCTCCGGAAAAAGCCAAAGTAGAAGAAGGTATTTGGTCTGCCCTACAAAAAAACTTTGCCCAATACTTACCCAAACTTGACTACGGCAAAAGGCTTCAAGCCTGGGCTTGCCTACGCACCAAAGGACCCCAGGGGAAAATGCTTGTGGATTGGGACAGTCAAGTCCCCAACTTTTTTTGGATCGCTGGTTTAGGGGGACATGGACTAAGCGCTTCCTTAGGCTTAGGCAAATTTGCCAGCCAAAAAATATTAACAAAACTCTAAAGCCGCCTTGCCAAGTCAGAAGGCTTTTTATAAGAGCAAAGCAAAGGAGACGCTATGATCAACGCAACTCAAATTAGAGTAGGAAATATCTTAAAATGGAACGACGGCCTCTACCGTGTACTCAAAACTCAACACGTGACCCCAGGCAAAGGCAATGCAGTTATGCAAGTAGAAATGCGAAATATTGAGACCGGCACCAAAATTAATCAGCGTTTTAATTCTAGCGAAAGAGTAGAAAAAGCCGAAGTCTTTGATCGTAAAGTTCAGTTTCTCTATCAGGATGGAGAAATCTTTCACTTCATGGACCCAGAAAGCTACGAACAACTAGAGATCAAACAAGACGTGCTTGAAGAAGCCATTCCTTTTTTAAAACCCGAAACCAACTTAACTGTCAGTCTTTATGAAGGGAGTCCTGTGGGCATCTCTTTACCAGCCAGGGTTAATCTTAAAGTCACCCAATGCGATCCTGCCAGCAAAGGCAAGGCTGGCGCTACTAAAGAAGCGGTTTTAGAAAACGGTAATACAGTAAGGGTTCCTCTATTTATTAAAGAAGGCGACGAGATTGTAGTGGATACCTCCACCAACACTTACGCAGAAAAAGCTTAAAACTTTAAAATTAATCAAGACTAACACTAAAATGAGCCTTCGCTTGGGGCTCGATCTTGGTTTGAGTATTTATTTTGGCATCGGGCAAGAGAGTCTGAAGAGATTCTCCGAGCGATTGGACCCGGCTAAGGTTATCCACCTCTTCTGGACCTTGTACCACAAGATTTAAAGTATAACCTTTTTTAGTCTTTGCTTCAAAAGCCTTTACCAAGCGGCTGACTCTTTGCAAATCACAATGGGAGTTCTCCCCCTCCCATCTACATTGGGGAAGATCTTGATTAAGCTGACGTACCCTAGCCTCTTCTTGATGATAGCCAAGCCGACTAAAATCCTTAGCCTCTACTTGGCCCCCAAAAAGGCCTGCTATTAAAAAGAAAGAAAATAAAAGAAAGAAAATACGCATGGGGAAGTCCTTTTTTTTAAAAAATACTCGTCTCTGCAACTATCTTAAATACTTAAAATAAATAAAGCAAGACAGGAAAAAGGCCAATTTTTTCTTCAAAAACCCATAAGCCACTAAAATATTTAAAAAAAAATTTCCTGCTAGTCTGTGCATTTAGTATTGAAAATAGAAAATTGATAGTGGTAAGGAGGCCCCCATGAAGAGTTTTTACAAAGAGTTATCCCTCAAGACCGACCAAAACAACCTTTTGGATTTTCAAGAAAACTTGTCCCCTTATGTAGAGGACTTTGATTTTTTTTCCATCACGGATCTAACCCAAGAAAGCTTTGAATGGGTTAAAGAAAGCGGCATCCAAAATGGTCTTTTAACCCTACAAGCCTTACACACCACCTGTGTGGTTGCTATTAATGAATTAGACGAGCCCTGCTTACTAGGCGACCTCAATCGTGCCTTAAGAGAATTCATCCCCAAAGCACGACAGGACAGAAAGCCTTATCTACACAACAGCGGCTTACGCACCAAAAATCTTTGCGAAGACGACTACAAGTGCGACACCAATGCCGATGCTCATATGAAGTCTTTTCTCTTTGGTTCTCCCAGCCAATCGGTCATCATCCGAGACGGCAAACCCGTCTGGGGCACCTGGCAACGCCTTTGCTTAATCGATCTAGACGGCCCTAGAGAACGTCGAGCCGTAGTGCAGATTATTGGGGAATAGTTACGCCTGTATACCTAGAGGTTTGAGAAAACTAAATAATCAAAGCAGCTACGCTAAAAAATCAACGTGGACCGCAAATTAGTTTGACTTGAAGACCCAAACAATCAAGGTCGGCTAGCTCTAGGACAAAAAATAATAAAAGCATCATTTACCCGCAAACTGGGCAAAGACTTGGGCACCGGTCATATTGTGGGTTTTTTCGGCAAAGGAATAATAGTCGGGCTTTTCTTCGATAAAAATCTGATGGTCAAAGACAATGTCCTTAGCCTCAGGAAAAAGCCCCAAAGGCATGATGTATTGTTGGGATTGCTTTAAACGATAAAAAAGATGGGTACCGCATTGTTTGCAAAAACCCCGCTCCGCCCAGTCCGAAGAAGCATAGGACTTGATATTTTCTTCGCCTTGAAAAGAAACTTCCTTTCCACAATCGACTGCAAAAAGGGGACCGCCGGTCCATTGACGACACATACTGCAATGACAGACTCCCATCTTAGGGTCCAAATGGGCAACCGTCACTTCCACAGCGCCACACAAACAAACACCTTTAGCTGGATTCATGGCCAAACTCCTCTTTTGTTTAAAAATAAAAACAGACAAAAAATTAAAGCCAGGCAGTGAGCCAAGGCTCTTTAAAAAATCTCACTGTCTTTAAAGAAATAACTGATCTCAAACTTAGCCGTTTCTGGAGCATCACTACCATGGACAGTGTTTTCTTCGATGTTACTGGCAAAATCTTTGCGGATGGTACCAGCGGCGGCTTCAGCAGGATTGGTGGCACCCATGATTTCCCGATTACGTTGGATAGCGCTTTCGCCTTCTAAGACCGAGACAACGACAGGACCACGGGTCATAAATTTGACCAAGCTATTAAAAAAAGGGCGTTCCTTATGCACGGCATAAAAGCCTTCGGCCTTGGCTTGATCCATCTTAATCATCTTGGTAGCCGCAATTCTTAAACCGCCTTTTTCAAAACGATTGAATACTTCGCCAATAATGCCTTTTTCTACACCGTCAGGTTTAATAATAGATAATGTGCGTTCCGTTGCCATGTTTCCTCCAAGGCTTAGTTTTGATAAACTTGAATTAAAGTCTTGCCAATATCAGCCGGTGAGCGACTCACCGCAATACCAGCCGCTTCCAGCGCTGCCATTTTTTCTTTAGCTGTACCCTTACCACCAGCAATAATAGCGCCTGCGTGGCCCATGCGTTTGCCCGGAGGGGCGCTTTGGCCAGCGATAAAACCAGCAACCGGTTTTTTTACCTGAGACTTAATAAATTCAGCGGCTTCTTCTTCGGCGGTGCCGCCAATTTCGCCGATCATTACAATCGCCTCGGTGTCGGGGTCTTCATTAAATAAAGTCAGCGCATCGATAAAATTAGTACCATTGACGGGATCACCCCCAATACCAATACAAGTGGATTGTCCAATGCCTAATTGGGAGAGTTGATAAACCGCCTCATAGGTCAGTGTGCCCGAACGACTCACCACTCCTACTTTGCCTGGTTGATGAATAGAGCCAGGCATGATGCCGAT
>JAGRNM010000100.1 GCA_020440745.1 Deltaproteobacteria bacterium | reverse complement strand
TAAAAAAATATTATTTTTTGATTTTATGAAAAAACAAGCTATCAAAAAACTCCTTATTGCCAATCGTAGCGAGATCGCCTTGCGCATCATGCAGGCGGCAAAGGATTTGGGCATACAAACCGTGGCCATCTATGCCCCTGCTGATCGGGACATGCCCTTTGTACAAGCAGCCGATGAAGCTTATGTTTTAGAGGGAGAAGAAGCTAGCGAGACTTATTTAAATATTCCTCAAATTTTGAGCATTGCTAAAAAAACCAAAGTTCACGCTATTCATCCTGGTTATGGTTTTTTGTCAGAAAACGCCGACTTTGCAGCGGCTGTTGTGAAGGCAGGTTTTCTCTTTGTAGGGCCTTCTGCAAAGGTTATTAAAGCCTTAGGCGACAAAGCTCAGAGTAAAGTCTTAGCAAAAAAAGCCGGCGTGCCTACTATTCCTAGTTTAAAAGATCCTTTGCCTAAGGGTAAGGCTTTGGAAAAAGCCGCTATAGAGTTGGGTTTTCCTTTACTCATTAAGGCAGCTGCTGGTGGGGGAGGCAAAGGCATGCGGGTGGTGGAATCTTTTAAGGAATTTCCTGAAGCCTTAGCTATGGCTAAGCGAGAGGGTAAGGCCTACTTTGGTAGTGACAAAGTCTTGATTGAAAAATTTTTGCAAAAGCCCAGACATGTGGAGGTGCAAATTTTAGGAGATGCCCAAGGTAATCTTTTGCATCTTTACGAAAGAGAGTGTTCTCTTCAACGTCGTCATCAAAAAGTGATTGAAGAAGCACCGAGTCCTTCTATCAGCCCTAAGCTGAGACAGGCCTTGTGTGAGGCGGCTTTAAAGATGGGTAAGGTAGTGGATTATGTTTCCGCTGGCACGGTGGAGTTTATTGTCGACGAAAAAGAAAATTTTTATCTTTTAGAAGTCAATACTAGACTGCAAGTAGAACACGCAGTGACTGAGTGGGTGACGGGAGTGGACTTAGTCAAAGCCCAGTTAAAAATTGCAGAAGGTCATGCTTTGCCCTTGGAACAAAAAGACATCGTCTTGCGTGGCCATGCCATGGAGGCGCGGATTTATGCCGAGGATCCAGAGCAAGGCTTTTTACCTAGTGAAGGCTCGGTAGCTATTTGGCAGCCTTTGCAAGGACCGGGTATCCGTTGGGATGAGTCTTTAAAAGAAGGCTTGGTAGTGAGTTCTCTTTTTGATCCCATGTTGGCCAAAGTAACGGCTTATGGTTTTAAAAGGGAAGAAGCTAGGCAAAAACTAAAGCGGGCTTTGGGAGAGACGGTGCTTTTGGGTATCCGTCACAATATGGATTTTTTAAAATTTGTTTTGGATTCTCAGGATTTTAAAAAAGCTTATTATCACACGGGATCTTTAAAAGATATTTTGGAAGACTTTCAGAAAAATCGTCAGGACTTAGCGCCGGACTTGTGGGCCCTTGCTGCAATTTTGGCGGACAAGCCTGTTGCTAAAGAAGTCAAGGCAACTCAAGGTTTTGATTTTCCCGAGGCTTTAAAAGGTTTTTATAATGTTTAATGTTAAAAAGCGTCTATGAAAAAAACACTGCAATATTTTAAGGTAAAAAAAGAATTAGAGCTTAAAAAGCTAGGGTCACATTTTGAGATAGAGGGCCTTAAGGGAGAAATTAATTTTTTAGACCAAAGGCGCTTTGCAGTGAGGATTGGAGCAAAGCAACTTCAAGGTTTTTATCTTAGACAAAAAGACTTTGTGGAGTTTCATTGTGAGCTAGGTTCTTATCGTTTTACTTTACCTAGCAAGTCGGTAGGGCAAGAGGATTTAGGTAGTGCTGAAGACCTTCAAGCTCCCATGCCTGGGAAAGTATTAAAGGTTTTGGTCAAGGAGGGGCAAAAAGTAAAAGCAGGAGAAAAGCTTTTAGTCTTAGAAGCCATGAAGATGGAACACGCTATTCTTAGCCCAGAGGGGGGAGTGATCAAGCAAGTTTGTTTTCAAGAAGGAGATCGGGTGGGGATGGGTGAGGAATTGGTGGTTTTGGGGTAGTTTTTTTATTTATTCTTATTAATTAAATACAAAATGTTGGTGAAATGAAAAATAAGTTAAAAAGTCCAGTGGTCTATTAACTCTAAAAATTAGGGATAGTTCTAAAAAATATAAAAGAAAAGGCAGCTTTATATCAGTAAATTCTAAGGCTATACTTTAGAAATGACTGAATTAAAAAGAAACCTTTTTTCTCAATTAAAGGATTATCTTAAGTATTTTCCAGTAGTTGCTATTATTGGGGCTCGCCAGGTGGGGAAGACGGAGTTGGCAAAGAGCTTGGGGCCAAAGTGGTCTTATTTTGATTTAGAAAACCCGCTGGATTTTGATCGTATTTCTCGCGATCCTGTCTTTTTTTTTAAAGAACATCCCGACTATCTGATCTTGGATGAGGCTCAAGAGTACCCCGAGCTTTTTCGGGTTTTGCGTGGGGTGGTGGATGAAAAACGGCAAGTAAAAGGGCGTTTTCTTTTGACGGGATCAAGTAGTCCCCATTTGTTTTCTAAACTTTCTGAATCTTTAGCAGGTCGTATGGGTATTTTGGAGTTGGGCACTTTAAAGGCAAATGAGTTTTATCAAAAACCTTTGTCGGATTTTTATCAGATTTTTTCTCAAAAAAAAGTGGAGAGGGATTTTTTATCTCAATTAAAGCCTCAATTGGGTCATGAAGAGTTGAAAAATTTTTGGTTAAGAGGTGGTTATTCCTAACCCGCTCTTAACCCAGATCCTGATTTTTATGCGGCTTGGATGGAGAACTATCGTTCGACTTATCTCAATCGTGATTTGCGCAAACTCTTTCCTAAACTTAATATTACTCGTTATCGTCGTTTTTTAAATATGCTGGCTCGTTTATCAGGGTCTGTTGTCAAAAAAAGTGATTTGGCAAGATCTTTAGATATTAGTGAGCCCACGGTTAAGGAGTATATCGAGATCGCTGATGGGACTTTTTTGTGGCGCAACCTACCTAGCTTTGAGCATAGCATTGAAAAATCTACGGTTAAAATGCCGCGAGGTCATATGAGAGATTCGGGCCTTTGTCATTATTTACTTAAACTAAGTTCTCTTAATGATTTGGAGAACGATCCCATCTTGGGTTCCTCTTTTGAAAGCTTTGTGGTGGAAGAAATTATTAAGGGGATTCAAGCTACTGGCTTAAGTCCTTTTACTTATCACTATTACCGCACCAAAAATGGTGTTGAAATTGATTGTATTATTGAAGGACCTAAGACTGTTTTTCCCATCGAGATTAAATACGGGCTTTCTGTGCCTAGGCGAAAATTAGCAAACTTAGAAAACTTTGTAGCCAAGCATAAGTTAGAATTTGGTATTCTAATTAATAATGCCTAAAGTGTTCAGTGGTTAAGTTCAAAAATTCTACAGGTGCCAGTCACTTGTTTGTAAGTCTTATAAAAAGTAAATTTACTTATTACACTTAATTTAAGCGTATTGCTACTTTTCCTAAGCGACTTATATGGCGTTTTTAACAAGCATAAGGAATTAATTGTCTTAGCTTAAGCTTTAAGGCAGGCTTAGTTCCATGGAGAATCTTCCTAAAAAAATCAAAATCACCGAGGTGGGTCCCCGAGATGGTTTGCAAAATGAGCCAGAGAATATCCCCACTAATATCAAACTAGACTTTATTAAAGGTTTGGAAGCTGCTGGCTTAAAGCAGATTGAAACCACTAGCTTTGTTTCGCCCAAGTGGGTGCCGCAGATGGCGGATAGTCAGGAAGTGGCTTTGGGGACTCCTCCTAAAAAAGGCATGCGTTATATTGCGCTTACCCCTAATGAAAAAGGTCTAGACCTTGCTCTGAGCTGTGGGCTGGAGGCCATCGCTATTTTTACAGCGGCCAGTGATACTTTTAATCTTAAAAACACTAATATTAATGTGGAAGATTCCCTAAAGCGCTTTGAGCCCCTGATAAAACGAGCCTTAGACTTAGGTCTTTGGGTGCGGGGCTATGTGTCTACCGTGATTGCTTGCCCTTACGAAGGGCAAATCAAGCCAGAAAAAGTCTTAGAAGTCAGTCAAAGGCTTTTTGATCTAGGTATTAAGGAGCTTAGTCTGGGTGATACCATTGGTGTGGGCACGCCTAAGCAAGTGGAAGCTCTTTTGGAGCTAATTTTAAAAAAAATAGATCCTAATAAGCTTGCGATGCATTTTCATGATACAAGAGGGACTGCCTTGGCCAATGTTTACCAGAGCTTACAAATGGGTGTGAGCCATTTTGATGCTTCTGCCGGTGGTTTGGGTGGTTGCCCTTATGCCAAGGGAGCAAGCGGTAATCTAGCCACCGAAGACCTGGTTTATTTTCTTGATCAGATGGGTTTAGAAAGTGGTGTGAATTTGGAAAAGCTTGCTAAAGCCTCTGCTAAGATTGCTAAATTGCTTCATAGGCCTTTGCCTAGCAAGGTTTGGCGTACTTTAATTAAAAATTTTTAAATTTTAATTTTAAAATCCAATGAGTCTTATCAAAAATAAAAAATTAAAATGGGTGCTTTTATCTTTGGTCTTTCTATTTCTTTTAGGAGGACTTTCTTTATCAACGGTTGCTTATTTTAAGCTAAGGGATGTGAAGGCCTCACTTCAAGAGGTCTTGCAGTCTTATATTAATGGTAAGATTCTCATTGCGGATGCAGAGGTGAGTTTTTTTCCTTCAGGTATTAGCCTTAAGGGTGTGGAGCTCTATGCGCCAGAAGCCAAGGAGGCGGCTGCTATTATTCCTGAGGCCAATTTAAGTTTTGACCTATTGCCTCTTTTACAAAAAAAATTAGAGACTAGTTTAGAGATTCAGAATCCTACTGTGCGTCTTCATCAGTCTAGGAGAGGCCCTAGTAATATGGAACAAATTTTTGCCCCTGTTTTAGAAGATAAAAAAACTTCTTCAGGTAATTTGGATGAACTATGGTGGAAACGATTGGCTATTGACGAGTTAACGATCCGGGACGGTTATTTTGTCAGCACACAAGAAGGCAAAAAGAAAAAGACGGAGTTAAAAAAACTTAACATCCAAGCAGATCATATTAGATTTGATTCTCCGGATCAGCCGGCAGATATTAATATTTCTTATCAGATGGCAGAGCTTTCTTCTGAACCCTTAGTGATTAAAAGTAAAATGCTCTTTAAAGAAAAAGAGGCCGTCATGGCTTTGGAAGAAGGCGCTTTTCTTTGGGGACCGATTCACCTTGCCTTAGGAGGCCAGGCTCATTTTCCAGAAGAAAAACAAAAAGAAGTTTCTTTGGACTTTGATTTTTCTGGTAAGGATTTGGATTTAGCAAAAATACAAAAGTTTTTTAAGCAAGAGCCTAGTGTTCAAGGTAAAGTAGATGTTCAAGGAAAAGTGGGTGGTAGTGCTTATAGCCCAGTGATTTCTGCTCAAATTCGTTCGGCTCACCTGCAAGCTAAGGACATTAGTATTCAAGATTTTTTAGCCAGCCTTAAAAAAACTAAGGAACCTATTGAGCTGACTCAATTAAGTTTAAAGGTTTTTGAAGGCCAAGTGGAGGGCAGAGGTCAGTTTGATTTAGAAGAAAAAGTAGCGGCCAATCTTAAGCTAAAGCTAAGCTCTTTGAGTGTGGCAGCTATGTCTGACAAAAAACGAGAAGAAATGCCTGCACTTCTTAATGGTGATTTACACTTAAAGTCTAGTGATGTGGCCAACCCAGAAAAACTTACAGGCAGCGGCCCTATTACGGTGGGGCCGATTC